>CABUQY010000069.1 GCA_902493915.1 uncultured Collinsella sp. | reverse complement strand
GCACGGCCTTTAAGGATCTTCGCCGGAGCGTCGCGTGCTGCGAGGGCCCTGCGTCTAGAGCTCGGCCTCCGCATGGCCTCGCTGCGCCTCGGGCAGCTCCCCGTAGAGCGGATGGTCTTCGAGCCTAAAGCGCTCGACCTGTTCGGGAGTGCAGCCGCGCACAAAGAGCCACGAGCGATCGATCGGCGTCGCCATGAGCGTGCTGGGCAGCGCGTCGGCGCGGTCGGAAAACACCCGGGCGCTCTCGGGATCCTGGAACGCCAGCACCAGATGCGTGTCGCAGTTGCCCATGATGGAGCGTGCGCGTGCCTCGCCATAGAGCGCATCGAGCTGATTGGTCGACTGCAATAGCAGCGTTGCCCAGATGTTGCGGCTTCGGATAATCGAGAGCACGTTGTCGATCTGGGGGATCTGCAGATTTGCGAAGTCATCGAGCATAAAGCGCACGGGCACGGGCAGGCTGCCGTCGGGCTGCCTATCGGCTTCGCGAATGAGGCCCATAAACGCCTGCGTAATAAAGAGGCCGGTCAGCGGATCGAGATTGCGGTCAATATCGCTCACGGTTACAAACAGGGCGCAGGGGGTGTGTCCCATGGAAGCGAAGTCCACCTGATGGCACTCACGATAGAGCTGTGCCGCACCGTCGAATCCCAGACACATGACCTTTTCGGCAAGGATGCCGACGATGCTCGCGTGCATGCGCTCGGCATTTTGCGTAATGGCGTAGCGCCGCCATAGCGAGAGGGCATAGCTTTGGGGGTCGGTCGTGATCAGATCGTCAAACAATCGGGCCGTGGCACCGTCCTGCAGGTGCTCGATCAGCTTGATGACCGAGCTGATCGTCTGCTCGTCGGCGGGTAGCTGTTCGGTGACGTAGGCAATAAGACACGACAGCAGGTTTGCCGCCGCATGATCCCAAAAAGGCTGGTTGTTGTCCTCGATGGGGCAGATGGCCTTTGCCACCGAGAGGATGTCCTGCTGGTTGGGCCTGCCGTCCGCCTTGCGGCGAATGTGCCTCAGGGGGTTGTAGCCGCAGCGCTCGATGCCGAGCGCAAGGGCCGGGACGGTGTTGAGGTCGGCGAAGTTGAGACATTGCACGCGGTAACCGTGGGCTGCCAGCACGGGTCCCACTTCGCGACAGAGCGTGCCTTTGGTGTCGAGCACGATGTAGCTTGCGTTCATTTGCAGCAGGTTGGGCTTGAGGACGTTTCGGGTCTTGCCGGCTCCCGAGGGGCCGATCACAAGTGCGTTGTTGTTGAGTCCCGTTTGGCGGGTGTCGCAGGAAAGCGTTCGATCCTTGGCGAGGATGGTGGACGATGCGGACTCAGATGCGGCGAGGCGGCTGGCGAGGTTAGACATGGGCGACCTCCTTGGTGGTCGAGAGGATTTCGTGGGCAAAGCCGAGCTCGACGGCGCGCTCGGCCGAAAGGTAGGTGTCTTTTGCAGTGAGGGACTGGATGCGCTTGGGCGTGAGGCCGCTGCGGTCCGAGAGGATTTGCGTGAGGGTCTTGCGGGTCTGCATGAGACGCCGGCTGGTTTCCTGCAGCGCAAGTGCCGAGCCGCCTGCCCCCTGGGGGATCAGCGGGTCGTGAATCATGAGCTCTGCATGGGGCGCCATACGGCGATCGTCGCCGCCCATAAAGATCACGGCGCCCATGGACGCGGCGAATTCCAGGCAGACGGTGCGGATGGGGCACGATGCGAGGCGCATGGCGTCATAGATCGCAAGACCCGATCGCACGCTTCCGCCGGCGCTGGCGACAAATATGGTGATGGGGCGGCTGGGGTCGGTGGCATCGAGCAGGCGGATCTGCTGGCATAGGTCGTGGGCCATCGGGGTTTCGATGTTTCCCATGACGGAGAGCTCGCGACGGGCGAGCATCTCATCGTAAATGCTGGTGAGCGTGATACCTCGGGCGGATTCACGCATGGTGAGGGGGCTGATGATGGGGGAATGATTGGTGTCCATGAGGACTCCTTTCTGTTGGTTGTGTTGTGGAATAGGATTGTTGCCCGCGGAGGGGCTGGCGGGCTACAGGGTTCGTCCGAGCCTGAGATCGAGTTCGGTTGTGGGGCAGGCTGCCTGTTCGTGCGGCTCGCAAGCGCCAAGGGCTCCAAAGCGATGGAGCGTTGCGGCGGGCGTGGTGTAGGCGAGCCGCAGCTGATGCTCGACAGGGGCACATCCGTCATTTTTGTAATGAGCCGCGTAGTACTGCGCGATGCTGGCGTTCATCTCGCTGCCATTGCGATGGCGCTCAAACTGGCGTCTGCAGGTCTCGATGATCTTTGCTACCGACTTGGGTGCCGTCGCGGGAACAAGGGCGAGATAGCCCTCAAATAGCTCGTTGATGCTCAGGAGGCACAGCAGGTCGATCAGCGTCCTTATGGCTGCTCCCTCGGCGGAAAAGTGCGCGGTCATGCGGTTATATCGGTTGCGGTCGACGATGGCCGCATGGGGTCTTGGAGTTTTCTGCCCCGTGGTCCCGGGCTTTTGCCGCGCCTGTGTATTGAGCTCGACGTTGCAGCGCTTGAGGCCGTCCAGCGGAAGGAACAGTGCGGTGCGCAGGGTGTTCCGCTTGCTTTCGAGTTCATGACGCTCGTCGGGTTCCCATTCGAGCTTGAGTTTCGTGTCGAGCGCCGTAAGCATATGGGCTAGGCAGCCTACGGTAAGAACGTACGAATCGTTGTCGCGTTTTGGGGCATAGGGGTCTGTCAGCTTGCGAATGTCGGGGTCGCCCATGATCTTTGTGCAGCGCTTCAGCAGTTGAGGGTGGTCGGCCGAGATCGTCGCGAGCGGTAGCGACGCGTAGTTCTTGATGGTCGCGGCGGCAAAGGCGGCGTCATATTCGTTTGCATATGCTCGCTCAATGCGGGCATCCAGAATGCTTTTCTTATCGCCGTCTTCAGCGTGGTGGTTTGTCATAGCTTCTCCAATCGGTTGATGTTCGTGCTGTTTGTTGATGTGTTGGTTGTCGTGAGTGATGTGCTTGCTGTGGGTGATGTGCTGACGTTGGGGTGCTATGCGGTTTTCAATGAGCCCGTGAGGCAGTTGCTGCAGGGGCGGGATGGAACGGCCCATGCAAGGCGGAAGGCATCGTGCTCAAAATCGAGACAGCAATGCCCTAGGTGCCTCACATGTGGCAGTTACCTCATTAAGTTGTCATTGCGTTTGGGGTTGTACTTTGCCGATCTTCTTTCTCTTACACGCTGAAAACTGAAACTGAATATGCTCGATCAAACGATGACCACCGGAGCGGTCATCTTTAAAGTACGTTCGTTTTGCTGATTTGACAAGAACTAATTTTGAATTTTTTTCTACGGGATGAAATGAGATTTGTGGAACGGTCGCGATTGGTATCGCCAGCTTTGCATGTGGTGGCTCGGCGTTTGGGCTGGAACGACTGAGCCCCGAGATGGCGTCTCGTTCATGTTTGAGACAATATATGACTTTTTGCCCGTTGCAAACAGAGTCGCGGTGGGTGTTCTGTATGATGGCTCAGACAAGGTTGTTCAATGACAGGGAGGCATATATGGCAATCAAAGCCATCGCAATGGATATCGACGGTACGCTCACCAACGATCAGAAAGTGATTAGCCCGCGTACGCGCGAGAAGCTGCTCGCGGCGCAGGAGTCGGGCATTAAGCTCATTTTGGCTTCGGGCCGTCCCGCATGGGGGCTGCACGCCTTGGCACAGGAGCTCGACCTTCAAAACCATGGCGGTCTGCTGGTGGCCTTTAACGGCGCTCACGTCGTCGATGCCCAGACCGACGAGGTACTGTTCGATCAGGCTATGCCTGCCGACGAATTGCATCGCCTGATTGATCACCTGCGTAATTTTGACGTGATCCCTATGATTTCGCTCGGTCGCGATTTGCACGTCGAGGACTCGTACCATTGCATGATCACGCTGCCTGACGGCTCGCAGAAGAATATCGTCAAATACGAGCGCGATGCCTGCGACCTTAAGATTCGCGAAGTCGAGAGCCTTCATGAGGTGGCGGATGCTTATCCCGTGGACAAGCTGCTGACGGCGGGCGATCCGGCCTACCTGCAGGCGCATTACGAGGAGATGTATGCGCCCTTTAAGCAGACGCTTTCGGGCATGTTTACGGCTGACTGGTACTTTGAGTTTACGGCGCCCGGTATCGACAAGGCCCGTGCGCTCGAGGGCGCCCTGCCCAAGCTCGGCATCGATGCCAGCGAGGTCGTATCGTTTGGCGACGGCCAGAACGACAAGTCCATGATTGAGTGGGCCGGTACCGGTGTTGCCATGGGCAACGCGGTTGACGAGGTCAAGGCCGTGGCCCAGATGGTGACCGCCAACAACAATGAAGACGGCATTGCGGTGGCGCTGGATAAGCTGCTGGGTTAGAATCGCCGATAATGCATGGTTCGGGCGCCTGCTTACAGGCGCCCTTTTGTTAGGGAGGGTGCCGTGTCCGCATTTCCGTTCGACGCCGTTATCTTTGACATGGACGGCGTGATTGTCGATACCGAGTATTACTACCTGGGCGAGACTGCCGCGTTTGCCAAGGAGCTTGGGCTTAATCTGACTCAAGAGGAGTTGAATGGGCAGGTCGGTACTTCGCATCAGTTCTTCCTGCATATGCTGGTCGATTGGTTTGAGCGCGCCGGTAAGGGGCATTTTACTGGCGAGGAAGCGTTGGCCCGTTGGGACGAATGGGCGCATAAGCGTCCGCGCGACTATCAGGCTTTGATTAACCCAGGCGCCGTGGATACGATTCGAGAGCTGCCGCGCCGTGGCGTTCGCGTGGCGCTTGCCAGCTCGTCTCCCATGGTTAGCATCAATGAAGTGCTCAATGCGTGCGGGCTGTCGGATGCCTTTGAGTATGTGGTGAGCGGCGAGCAGTTTAAGGAGAGCAAGCCCGAGCCCGACATCTACCTGCATGCGCTGGACCTGCTGGGGCTGCCTGCGAATCGCTGCTGCTGCGTTGAGGATTCGGTGCCTGGCATCACCGCTGGCAAGCGAGCCGGTCTGACAGTCATTGCCAAGCGCGAGGAGCGCTTTGGCTTTAGCCAGGATGCCGCGGACAAGATTATCGACCAGCTGCCCGATTTGCTGAAGCTTGCGTAGGGGCAGGGCGGCACGGCGGCCATTACGGCGATCTCGTTAGGACGAGAAAGGGACGGCGCTATGACATTCAACGTTAACGCTCTTGGGTTTGGCGACAACGTCGTCGACCGCTACGAGCATATCAACACAATGTATCCGGGTGGCAATGCGGTGAACTTTGCCGTGTATGCCAAGAAGTGCGGCGCCGTGCGCTCCGCGTATATGGGCATCTTTGGTAATGACGCTGCTGCCGAGCATGTGATTGCGAGTCTTGAGGATGAGGGCGTTGAGCTAGCCAAATGCAAGCAGCTCATCGGCGAGAACGGTGCGGCTCGCGTTACTGTGGTTGATGGTGATCGCGTATTTCTGGGGTCTAACGAGGGCGGCATCCGTGGTGATGCACGCTATGTGCTCGATCGCTTTGACCTTTCGTACATGAAACAGTTCGATGTGGTTCATTCTGGTAACTACTGCTTTACCGAGCGCGAGCTGCCTAAGCTGAAGGCAGCGGGTATTACCGTTTCGTTTGACTTCTCGGATGATTCGACCGACGAGTACTACGAGCAGATTGCTCCCTACGTTGACTTCGCGTTCTTTAGCGCGGCAGACGCTGCGAGCGAGGATGAGATTCGCGAGCGTCTTGCCTGGGTGAAGGGCTTGGGCCCATGTTTTGTGTCCGCAACGGCTGGCGCTGAGGGCTGCATTGCCTATGACGGCGAGCGTTACTATCGGCAGCATGCCAAGCCCGTGACAGACATGAAGGACACCATGGGTGCGGGTGACTCGTTCCTGACTTCGTTCCTGATGTGCTATCTCGATTCCGCCAAGCATGGCGACGATGGTCCTGAGGCTATTGAGCGGGCGCTTGACTTCGCGGCCAGGTTTGCCTCGACCGTATGCGGTATGGAAGGCTCCTGGGGCCATGGGGCACCGATTTCCGAATAAGCGAACAGTCCCGGGGAGTCGAATTGTCGCCTCCTCGGGGCCTCGTGGGCAAAAAATGCCAAATATGAGTACTGTCACTAATTTAGTAACAGCGAAATCGCGCTTTTGAGGGTCAAGTTGGGTGTCTGCGACCGATTTAAACCTGCTAAAAATGGCTTTATCCATGCTAAAATGCCTTGTTAATGGACGTCTGTACATTAACAAGGCATTATTCTGCCGTAAAATAATGTTACTGGAAATGCAACAGTACTCATATTTGACATTTTTTGCCCACCGGAGCTAGCGAAGGTCAAAAACAGAGCGTGCATTTGCTAAAACTGCTGACTCAATATGCTTTGCGTCACAGTTTTTGAGTGAGGCGATGCGTTCTGAGGTCCATGCGAGCGATCTGATGAGCGACTGCGCGTTTGTTTCTGTGTTTGGCTCGGCCGGCGCATCGGTCTCGAGCAGTAAAAGATCGAGTGGAATCTGTCGTGCGTATTCGCGTCCTCGTTTGGACGCGAGCATGCGTTCGTTGACGGAAAAATAACAGCCCGCATTACGCGCGCGGACGAGTTCGTCCGAAGTACCGCTAAACCAGTGGAAGATGATAACGGGGGAGTCGGGGTTTGGGATGAGTAATCCGTGCGATTCGAGGACGTCCAGTACGGTTCCTGCCGAACGAACGGCGTGAATTGATATCACGCGCCCGGCAAGAGGATTCTGCACGAGTGTATCGCAGAGCCGGATAAGTGCCTGTATTTGTAGCGGTTCGCTTCCGGCGAAGCGTGCGGAAAAGTCGAGTCCGACTTCGCCGATGTAGCGCTCTTGGGCAGCAACTTCGCAAAGCAGATCGACTTCGGCAGGACCGCAGCGGCCGTCGGCGAGCCACCAGGGGTGGAGCCCAATGCCGGCGATGATGCCCGGATGGCGACGAGCGCGCTCGTTTGCGGCCGAAAAGTCGCGTGGGTCGACCCCGCAGTCAAAGAGCCCCAGACCCAACGCCGCCGACTCACTGGCTGCAGCATCGGGGCTGAGCGTCAAATCAAGGTGACAATGCGTGTCAAAGAATCGCGGTTCCATCGCAGGGCATCCTGCTAGTCCAGGCGCTGGCCGTCGGCGCGCACGCGCTCAGTGCCGCGCCCACTGATCTGGCGGATAACCTCGCCGGCGATCATCTGACCCATGATGGGCGGCATAAAACTGGCGGTTCCGAGCTCGGTACGCTCGTGGATGTTGGAAGGGTCGCGGGGCTGTGTCTTAACCGATTCCTCGCAGCTAAATAGAACACGCAGGCTCTTGATTCCGCGCTTCTTACATTCTTTGCGCATGATGCGACTCATGGGGTCACGTACCGTATCGAAAATGTCGGCAAAGCGGAGGCACTCGGGATGGAGTTTGTTGGCCCCGCCCATGGAGCTAACCAAACGAATGTCGCGGTCCTGAGCATATTTGGCAATGGTGAGCTTGGCCGAGATGGTGTCGATGGCGTCGACGACGTAGTCGAGCTTGCCGTCCGTCTGCTCCAAAACGCTTGCGAAGAAATCATCGATGTTGTCGCTCAGCAAGTATTCAGTTCGCTTGATGACGGTGGCGGCGGGATTGATGTCGTGGATCATGGCTTCCATAACATCGACCTTGCGCTTGCCGATGGTGCTGTGAAAGGCGATAGCCTGGCGATTGATATTGCTGGGCGCGACGATGTCCTTGTCCAGAATGACGAAATGACCAATGCCGCCGCGGGCGAGTGCCTCGCAGCAGTTGGAGCCCACGCCTCCGCAGCCGAGCACCAACACCGTAGCATCGGCGAGCTTATCGAGTGCCTCGCGGCCCATGATGATCTCGAGCTTGGTGTCGCGTGTCTCGACGAGAGCGGCAGCGGTTTCGGTCATAGACATCCTCCGATGGGGAAGCGAATCGTGTTTTAGCTATCGCCATTATAGGTGTTATCGCGATTCCATTTGAGCCCTTGGGCTTGTTGAAATGGGATCGGGGTTCGCATAAGATTGAAGCAGATGGCACCCGTTGCAGCGGGTTGGCCAACTCTAAAACACGTTTGTAGCGTGAGAAGTGGCCGTCTTCGCATTACGCGGAGGCGGCTATTTTTTTGAGTACAAGATTAGATAGTTAGACAAACATCTAAATATCGAGTATAGTGTGCGCGTCATGAGAGATGATGAGAGGAGGTCTTATGCCGG
>CABUQY010000068.1 GCA_902493915.1 uncultured Collinsella sp. | reverse complement strand
GGGGACGGAGGAAAACGGATCATCGACATCACGACGGAGAGCAATGATCCATTTTCTTCCGCCCCAAGGGATCATTAGGCGGTGGCGCGGCCTAGCCAGTTGCCGCTGTGGTGGTAGATGGTGAACATCGTGGCCGTAATGAGCCACGTTACGGGGTAGACCAGCAGTAGATGCTCGAGCGACGGATCGAAGGGCATGATCGCAAACACCCAGATCACCCTCAAGACAACGGTGCCAAAGATGGTGAGCATCATAGGCTGCAAACTCACGCCGGCGCCGCGGATGGAACCCGAGGCGTTCTCGATAATCGAGAAAATCGCATAGAACGGCGCAATGAAATGGAGGATAGTCGTGGTGTACGCCGAAATCGAAGCATCGTCGACAAACAAACGCGACAGCGGGCCCGAGAACACCAGCAGCACGGCAGACAGGCCACCAATGAGCATAAACGACAGCACGAGCGACGTATGGTAGCCCTTGCGCATGCGCTCGTAGTTGCGCGCGCCAAAGTTCTGCGCCGAGAACGTAGTGATCGATACGCCGAGCGCCTCGGTCACCATCCAGATAATGCCATCCAGGCGCCCAGATAGACCCCAAGCAGTCGTGACATCGGCGCCAAACGAATTAACCGACACCTGGATCAGCACGTTCGAGATCGAATAGGCAGCCGATTGAAAACCGAGTGGCAGACCACACGAGATCATACTCTTGCAAATACCGCGATCGATACCGAGCTTAGACAGCGAAAGACGCCATGCACCCGGAGCGCGCATCATGCGCAACACGATCATCGTTGCATTGGAGCAAATGGTCAGCGCCACTGCGATGCCGCAGCCCAGCGCCTCCATATGCAACACAGCGACAAAGATGATATCCAGCACCACGTTAACAAGGCAGCCAGAGGCAATGATCACGGCGGGCCCGCGCGTGTCGCCCACGGCACGCAGCAGTGCGGTTCCCATATTTAGCAGCAGTGCCGCAACCATCGCGGCAAAATAACAGCGAGCATAGGCCACGCCCTCTGCCAATAGTTCATGCGGCGTGTTCATAAGCACCAGCATGGGCTCAACGAACACTATGCCGAGAATGGAGAAGACGATACCGCCCACCAGCGCGAGCGTCATGGCCGTGTGAACCGAACGACTCAGTCGTTCATCATCGTGCTGGCCAAAATACTGACCGGTAATGACCGCGCAGCCGGCGCCGACGCCAACGCAAAAGCCAATGCAGAGCTCGGTGAGCACCATCGTGGCTTGAATGCCACCCAGCGCGAGCTTGCCGCCAAACTGGCCGACGATATACGTACCGATAAGCGTGTAGGCCTGCTGAAAAAACGAACTAAAAAAGATGGGGACGCACAGCGACAGCAATTGCTGCCAAATGACACCTTGCGTTACATCGATCGCCGTAGATTTCTTAGCCACACGCCCTCCCCACACGCATACGTCAAACAGCAAAACGGCAATTTAAGACCAAAGCCAATATCAGCTTAGCACCGACTGGCGTCGACCGAAACACCCCGAATCAGAGCCAGGTGCGAAATATCTGCCTAGTGATACAAACCCGGCTGGTAGTGATACTCATTGCTCACGTGCGGGCACAGCTGCCAAAAGGCGACGGCGCTCGCCGCGGCCACGTTAAGCGAATCGACCCCGTGCGCCATCGGAATGCGCACCGCGTGGTCACAGCCGGCAATGGTCTTGGCGCCCAAGCCGGCACCCTCGGTACCCATAAAGATTGCCAAGCGGTCAATCTCCTGCAGCACGGAATCGTCCAGCGATACGGAATCGTCCGTCAACGCCATAGCGGCACACGAAAAACCGGCATCGTGCAACGCGCTCAGACCATCATGCGGCCACACACGAGCCTCGCTGCCAATGCGCGTCCACGGCACCTGAAACACGGTGCCCATGCTCACGCGGGCCGAGCGACGGTACAGCGGGTCGCAGCACGTCGGGCTGACCAAAATACCGTCAACGTTCAATGCGGCAGCCGAGCGGAAAATAGCGCCAACATTGGTGTGATCGACAATACCCTCAAGCACGCACACACGCACCGGACGATCCCCCGCCGCCTCGACGACACCGCCCAAGAACTCATCAACCGGAATCTGACGCGGGCGACGGAACGCCGCGAGCGCACCACGCGTCACGTTAAAGCCCGTCAACTGCTCCATGAGTTCCATGGAGGCCACGAACACGGGAACCGGACCCGCTCCCTCGCGCACGACAAGCTGGTCAAACAGCGGCATCATCTGGTCGAGCCAGCGCTCGCCCAAAAGAAAGCTCACCGGCTCATATCCGGCGCGAACCGCACGCTCGATGACCTTGGCACTCTCAGCGATAAAAATGCCCTTCTGCGGCTCCAGCACGCAGCGAAGCTCACGCTCGGTCAGTCGCACATAGGCATCGAGCCGCTCGTCATCGAGCGAATCAATTCGCAGAACCTCAACGGCATCAGTCATAGCAGCCAGCCCGCACCCTTCTTTACAGCACATCTATACCAAACGAGGCGACGCTAAGCGCCGCCCCATGCATTCAATCAACCCGATGATACCGTTCACGCCAGACGATTTACGCCTCAACGCGATGATACGTCACGAACTCATAATCGACGCCCTCGTCACCCTCACCGGCGGCAATCGTCGCGACCTCGCTACGCTGCGCAATCTCCCACGCGGGATCGGCGTCCAAGTCGGGAAAGTACGTGTCCACGGGATGGACGCAGTGGTTATGAGTGACCTCGGCCTCCACGCAGTACGGCAAAAACTGCCGATAGACATCGCCGCCACCGATCACCCAGGCAACGGGCTCATCGGCAACCGCAGCGAGCGCTTCGTCAACGCTATGCACCACGTCGACGCCCTCGCGGGTAAAGCCTATATCGCGCGTAAGCACGATATTGCGGCGGTTCTTGAGCGGACGCCCGCCGGGAAAACTCAGCAGCGTCTTGCGTCCCATGATAACCGGGCAGCCCTTGGTGCAGGCCACAAAATGGCGCATATCGGCGCGATTGGACACCACCATATCGCCCTCGCAGCCAATACCCCAGTCGTCACACACGGCGACGATGGCAGAAAGCTTACACGTCATGCGCGTCACCTACACCGCAATGGGGATGTTCTTGACCTGAGGGCCGTGCTCATAGCCCTCGACGATCAGGTCATCGGTCGTAAACGCATAGAAGTCATGCACATCGGGGTTGAGCGTTACCTTGGGTGCCGCAAACTGCGGACGCTCGATAAGCTCGCGGACGATATCGACATGACGATCATAGATATGGGCGTCGGCGATCACGTGCAGCAGCTCACCGGGAATCATATCGACCGACTGCGCGACCATCATCAGCAAAATGGCGTACTGGCACACGTTCCAGTTGTTCGCGGCCAAAATGTCCTGGCTACGCTGGTTGAGGATCATGTTAAGCGTCGGCTTATCATCCTGCGGGCGCTGCGTCACGTTATAGGTCACGCTATAGGCGCACGGATAAAGGTGCATCTCGGACAGATCGCTAAACACGTACGTATTGGTCATAATGCGGCGACTATACGGCGTGTGCTTAAGGTCGTACAGCACACGGTCCATCTGGTCGAAGTCGCCCTCGACGTAATGGCTCTTCTGACCAATCTGATAGCCGTAGGCTTTACCGATGGAACCGGTCTCATCGGCCCACTCATCCCAGATATGGCTGTTGAGATCATGCACGTTATTGGACTTCTTTTGATAGATCCACAGAATCTCGTCCATGGCAGACTTAAGCGCCGTACGACGCAGGGTGAGCGCGGGGAACTCCTCGCGCAGATCATAGCGCGCCGTGACACCAAAGTTTTTAATGGTATAGGCAGGGGTGCCGTCCTCCCACACCGGACGGACCTTTTGGCCCTCGGTGGTGGTGCCATGGTCCAAGATATCGCGGCACATGGTTACAAACTGCTGATCAGCTTTGCTCATTGACCCTCCTGTCAGTCGCCTATAAGCGAGATTTATTGTAGCCCAGGCGCGCGAGTGTCGAATTGGACACTTAGTCCGGCACACGCAATGCACGGCAGCGCGGCTCCGCATGCGGCAACGAGGCATCTTAGCCTTTTTCTGACATATGACAGAAATGCCTTGCGCCCAACGACTAACGCGTTATCCTATTGTTGACATATGTCAGATAAGGAGTGTGCATGGCAGGAAGACGCGAAAAACTGCGCCGCGTCGGGATCATCCCCGAATACCGCGGCTTTACCCCCGATGGCCTGGCCAGCGGTGATGCCATCGACATGACCGTCGACGAGCTCGAGGTCCTGCGCCTCTGTGACCTGGAAGGGCTCAATCAGAAGGAAGTCGCCCAGAACATGGGCGTCGCACGAGCCACGGTGGCGGCAATCAGCAGTCGCGCGCATCGCAAGGTGGCGAACGCGCTGGTCAATGGACGTGCGATCGTCATCGAAGGCGGCAACATCGCGTACTCTCCCATCACCACGACAACGGCCGCATGGCCAGCAAAGGAGGTCGGCACCATGAGGGTGGCAACGACGTACGACAACGGCAACATCTTTATGCACTTTGGCCGCAGCGAGCAGTTCAAGATCTACGACATCCAGGATGGCAAGGTGCTCAACGAGCAGGTCGTAGGCACCGGTGGCACCGGCCACGGCGCCTTGGCGGGCCTGCTTGCCAACGGTGGCGTTGACACGCTCATTTGCGGCGGTATCGGCGGCGGCGCTATCAACGCGCTTGCCCAAGCCGGCATCACGGTCTATGCGGGCGCCCAGGGCAGCTGCGATGCCTGCGTTGAGGCCCTCATTGCCGGCACGCTCGCACAGAACGGCGAGGCCACCTGCGACTGCCAAGGACATGATCACGAGCACATCCACGAGCATGGCGAGTCCTGCGGCTGCCACGGTCACCACGACCATGACGGGCACGAAGGCTGCGGCTGCCACTAGCGGCAAGCACCTCGTCGAGAACGCGCTTCCACGCGTGCGACAACCAGCGAACAAACGGCGAAGGCCGCCTGGAATACCATCCAGGCGGCCTTCGCCATACACGACTCAACTAGTCGTTACTTCTTGTTGCGCATCTGCGCTTCCATCTGGCGCAGCAGGTCCATATCGGACTTGGGGCCGCCCGTTCCCAAGCCGCCCATGCCGCCCAGCCCCATGGCATCCAGACCGGGAATATTGGGCATGCGCATCTTTTTGCTCTTCTTACCCTTCTTGCCCTTCTTGCCGCCGGCCTGTGCCTGATTGGCCATCGTGCGCATGCGGCCCATCATCTTATTCATCTCGCCCCACTGCTTCATAAGGCTATTGACCTCGGTAGGGGTCACGCCGGCGCCCTTGGCGATGCGGGCACGGCGCTGGCCGTTGATGATGGAGGGGCGAAGGCGCTCCTCCTTGGTCATCGACATGATGATGGCCTCGTTCTTATCGAAGATACCTTCGTCCAGGTTGCCACCCATCTGGTTGAGCGCACGCTGGCCGCCGGGGAGCATGCCCAGGATGCCCTTCATGCCGCCCATCTTCTTGACGGCCTTCATCTGGTCGAGCATGTCGTTCATGGTAAAGCCCTCGCGCAGCATACGCTCGGCAGCCTCGAGCTGCTCGGCGTCGGCCGCCTCCTGGGCCTTCTCGATGATGCCGACAACATCGCCCATGCCCAAGATTCGCTTGGCCATACGATCGGGATAGAACGGCTCCAGCGAATCGGGCTTCTCGCCCATGCTCACGAACTTGATGGGCTTACCGGTCACCTGGCGTACGGAAAGCGCGCCGCCGCCACGGGCGTCGCCGTCGAGCTTGGAGATGATCACGCCGTCAAAGTCGGTGCGCTCGGCAAAGGTCGAGACGACGTTGACGATATCCTGGCCGGTCATGGCATCGACGACCATCAGCACCTGATCGGGCTTGACGGCCTTCTTGATGTCCACGGCCTCCTGCATCATCTGCTCATCGATCTGCAGACGACCGGCGGTATCGACGATGACCACGTCGCGCAGGTGGTCAACGGCCTCCTGGATGGCGCCCTTGGCGATGTCGACCGGGTGCGCACCGTCGCCGCGGAAGACCGGTACGCCAATCTCTCCGCCGAGCGTGGCCAGCTGGTCGGCAGCAGCGGGACGGTAGACGTCGCACGCAGCGAGCAGCGGCGAGCGGCCCTGCTTCTTGAGCAGGTAGGCCAGCTTTACGGCCGCCGTGGTCTTACCGGAGCCCTGCAGGCCCACGAGCATGATGACATTAGGAATGCGGTTGCTAAAGACGAGCTTGCTCTCTGTGGAGCCGAGCATCTCGGTGAGCTCGTCGAGCACGATCTTGACGACGTTTTGTGCTGGCGACAGCGACTCCATGACCTCGGCGGTCATGCAGCGCTCCTTGGTCTTGGCGACGAACTCCTTGACGACCTTGAAGTTGACGTCGGCCTCGAGCAGCGCCATGCGAATGTCGCGCATGGCCGAGGTGATATCGGCCTCGGTCAGCTTGCCCTTGCCGCGCAGGCGGTCAAATGTGTCGTTGAGGCGATCGCTCAGGGAATCAAACACTAGTCACTCCTTAATTGGACTCGCCCACCAGGGCGCGGCAGAAATCTTTGGCATTGAACTCCTGCAGGTCATCGACCTGCTCGCCCACGCCCACGCGCAGGATCGGGAGCTTGAGCTTCTCGGCCACGGCCATGGCGATACCGCCCTTAGCCGTGCCGTCGAGCTTAGTCATGATAATACCGTCCAGGCCCAGCGCCTCGTTAAACTCGAGCGCCTGGTTCAGACCGTTTTGGCCCGTCGCGGCGTCGATCACAAGCACGACCGAAACCGGCATGGGACCGGCGGCCATATTGGCGGCGCGCTTACGGGTCACATTGACCACCTTGGCAAGCTCGCGCATGAGCTCGGGGCTCGTGTGCAGACGGCCGGCGGTATCGATGAGCACCAGGTCGCTGCCGCGCTTATCGGCCTCGTCGAGCACATCGTAGCAAACACTTGCCGGATCGGAGCCGCGGTCACGCTTGATGACGGGGACGCCGGCGCGCTGGCCCCACACATCGAGCTGCTCGATGGCGGCGGCGCGGAAGGTGTCGGCCGAACCGATCACCACGTTCTTGCCGCGGGCGGCCATGGCGCTCGCGATCTTACCGACCGTCGTGGTCTTGCCGGCGCCGTTGATGCCCACAAACAGCACGCAGCTCGGCGTATCGGCGAACGGATCGCGCTCGATGGGCACAAAGTGCTGTTCGAGCTGCTCGGCTAGGGCACGACGGAGCTGCGGGGCGGTCTTGAGGTTCTTCTTGGCCGCGGCATCGCGCAGGTCATCGGAGACCTTGATAGCGACCTCGGCGCCCATGTCACCCATGACGAGAGTGTCCTCAAGGTCCTCCCAAAAATCCTCGTCGACCTCGCCGCCAAAGTAGAAGACCTCGTTGAGGGCCTCGCGGCTGCGCTCGAGTCCGCGCGAGAGAGCGTCAAAGAATCCCATTATGCATTCACGACCTTTCCGGTTTCGCGATCGAGTTTTTGCGAGACGACGCGACTGACGCCGTCAGCTTGCATCGAGACGCCGTAGAGAACGTCAGCGTCCTCCATAGTACGGCGCTGATGCGAAATGACCAAGAGCTGCGTATCGGAACGCAATACATCAAGGGCACCGATGAGCTTGGACAAGTTGGCGTCGTCGAGCGCCGCCTCGACCTCGTCCAGCACATAGAACGGCACCGTACGCGTGCGGTACACGGCAAAGAGCAGGGCGAGCGCCGTCAGGCTCTTCTCGCCACCCGACATGAGCATCATCTTGGTGATGCGCTTGCCGCGCGGCTGCGCCACGACCTCGATACCCGTATCAGCCGGATGCTCGGGGTCGGTCATCTCCAGATGAGCCTGGCCACCCGGGAACAGCATGGCAAAGATCTCGCGGAAGTTCGCATCGACCTTCTCGAAGGTTACCAGGAACGCCTTGCGCATCTTACGGTCGATGGCCACGGTAATCTTGGTGAGCGCCTTGCGCGCGCTCTCCAGATCGGCCAGCTGCTCCTCGATGTAATCGGCGCGGCGTTTGAGCTGCTCGTACTCTTCCATGGCAACCTGGTTCACAGGGCCCAGGTTGTTGATCTGACGCACGAGCTGGTTGAGTTCGCGCTCGGCGGCATCGCGGTCCGTGGGCGCCGGAAGCATGAGCGCTTCCTCTAGTACCGTGGTGCCATCGGCGGTAATGGCCTTAATGGCGG
>CABUQY010000067.1 GCA_902493915.1 uncultured Collinsella sp. | reverse complement strand
TATCGATCCACGCGCGGTGACGCCCCATTTTGAGGGACTCGAAGGCCTTAAGGCCGGCGAAGACGTGCGCGCCAAGATTGCGGCTTCACTCGAGGGCAAGCTCGAAACCGATGCCTGCACGGCCCAGCTCGAGTTTGTGCACGACGCGAACGGCGCTCCGGGCACAACAGCAATGGCCGAGGGCGAAACATTTGCCGCAGGAACGTACTGGGTGCGCGTGAACGGTCTCTTGGGCGACGCGGCGCAGAACTACACGCTCGCCAGCGACGGAGCCGCAAGCTTTACCGTAGCGGCCTCGGACGGTGCAGGCGGCGCCGGCGGTGGCACGGATTCCAACGCAGGTAGTGCCGACAAGAACGGTAAGGGCAACAAGGGCAAGAGCTCGGGCGGAAAGCTCGCCAACACGGGCGACGGCTCTGGCGTTGCCGCCGGGCTCGCTGCCGCCGCCGTGGCGACAACGGTCGCAGGTGCAGCAATGCTTGCCAGTGACCGCGACAATACCGAGGACGTTAACGAATAGGCAAGCCAGTCTTTTGGGCGCATTAACTCAATCGGGGCGCAGAATACCGTTCTGCGCCCCGATTTTTACCTTGGCCCGAACGTCGCTATCGGCTACATCACCATGTTCAGAGCTTTCACAAATTCCTGGGCCTTCGCACGGCTACTCAGGCTGAAGACGCAAGCGGTCAACAGTCGATTGCGCAGAAAAACATCGCGGCCCTTGATCCTGTTGACCCCCGTAATGTCCTTAAGATAGACAATCTCGGTGTGCTTGCCGCCGAAAGTGCCCTTCTTGAGCACCTCAATACGGTTGGGGTAGACCTTAACGTCTTTAAACCTACCCGAACCTTTGTCCTGGAATAGCAGCGTGTTGTTGTCCATACGCGTCACTCCCGTGGGGTTCGCTAAAACTGTCTCTATTGCCACATTTTAGTCACCGCAAGGCTCCCATGCGAAGGTGCCAGACAGCACAGCAATTCGAGTCCGCGCGAGGCTTTAAACTAAATGCAATAAAGATGCATTCCACAAGAGGAAAGTGGGGCGACAGTGATGGGCGAACTGGTAAACCGTGGAGAATCGGCAATCGTGCCAGAAGTTTTTTACAAGCAGGTTTCCTCGATTCTCAACGCCGCTCGCGACAAGGCCTATACCGCCGTTAACTTTGCGATGGTTGAGCGTATTGGGAGATCGGCAAGAGCATTGTTGATGAGCAGGGCGAAGAGGAGCGCGCCAAGTATGGAGAGGCGCTGCTCAAGGCCCTCGCGATCAGACTTACCAAGGATTTTGGTAAAGGTTTTGAAGCAAGAGAGCTGCGTAAAATGCGTCAGTTCTATCTTGCATTTCCAATTCGGGACTCACTGCGTCCCGAATTGAGTTGGACACATTATCGCAGGTTAATACGCATTCCTGACCCCGAAGCTCGCACCTGGTACATGAACGAATGCGCCGATTCTCGCTGGAGCACGCGTCAGCTCGAGCGCCAGATCAACACCATGTTCCGCGAGCGCCTGCTTGCCAGCAAGGACAAGGAGGCCGTCACCCAGGAAATCCAAAAGAGCGCCCCGGCTCGTCGCCCCGAGGATATCATCCGTGACCCATATGTACTGGAGTTTTTAGGTTTCTCGGACGATACTGCGTTTCGCGAGAGCGATCTAGAGCAGGCGCTCATCACGCATCTTCAGAAGTTCCTGCTGGAGCTTGGCCGTGGCTTCGCTTTCGAGGCGCGCCAAAAGCGCATCACCTTTGATGGGCGCCATTTCTATATTGACCTTGTGTTTTACAACTATCTGATGCGCTGCTTCGTGCTTATCGACCTTAAGACCGATGACCTTACGCATCAGGACCTGGGCCAGATGCAAATGTACGTGAACTACTACACGCGCGAGCTCATGAACGAAGGCGACAATCCGCCTATAGGCATCGTGCTCTGCGCGGACAAAAGCGACTCGATTGTCGAGTACACGCTGCCCGAAGACAACGACCAAGTGTTTGCCGCCAAATACCTGCCGTATCTTCCAAGCAAGGAAGAGCTGGCGCGCGAGCTGAGTGCCGAGTACCGCGCCATCAACGAAACGACTAATGGCGAAGTGCAAGGGTAGCAGCACGTTGCGACCGAAACGCCCGCACGCCTGTGAGCCGTCCCGCGCTGCGCTTCCCTACTTCCCAAAGATCGCAGCGAGCAAGCCCTTGCGTTTGGGCTTTTCTTCTCGGTAGGAACCCTCAGCTGCCGCTGCAACCTGGCGCGGTTGCTCGCCGCCTCCACGGCGCACGATCTGGTATAGGAAGGGCGATTTAACGTATTTGACTTCGATAGGCGTGGCGTGCACGGTACTTTCGCTCGACAGCACCACATTCGGATTGAGCGGTGCCACCACATGCGTCTCGCGCTTGTCGCTAAACACCACCGCGGCCGCACGACCCGTCTGGCCGTTTACGGCAATGCGCACCTGCTCGCCATCGCGGCTATCCGTCGCCGGACGATCGACAAAGTAGACCGGCACCATCACCAGACCGTCCTTTTGCTTGCGGGCCTTGCGCGCCCACATGCGAATGCTCTTTTTATTGAGCCCCAGTACCGCCTCGGCATCGTTGCCGGCAATGTCGAGCGCCAGCTTATCAATGACCACCTGGTCCTTGGTAGATGCATCGACGGAGACAACGCGAAAGT
Source organism: uncultured Collinsella sp. (assembly GCA_902493915.1). Classification (GTDB taxonomy): domain Bacteria; phylum Actinomycetota; class Coriobacteriia; order Coriobacteriales; family Coriobacteriaceae; genus Collinsella. The sequence goes on along the minus strand of CABUQY010000067.1, from coordinate 6,028 downwards.
CACCCTCCTGCATGGCAGGATCGAACGGCCCCACCTTGCCAAAGTCCCACGGCTCCAAAATGCCCATAAGACGAACGTCCAGGTAGTTTGCCCGCGGATACGCCCAATCGAGTACCTCGTAGTACACCAAGGTCTCCTTGCTCAGGCCCTTGCCCGGGAAGGACGCCATCATGCGCAAATCCGCGAGCGCCATGGGGAAGTAGAAGAGCATCATGTCGTTTTGAATCGCGTCTTCCACGTCGTGCCCGGCAAAGGCGTCGGGGTGCTGGCGCACCAGCTGCAGCGCGTTGGCACGTGCCTGCTGCGGTGAGATTTCGCAAGGAATACCCTGCTCGGGTACATACTCCGCGCCAACGCCCATGGTCAGGCGCTTGCTAAAGGTACCGGGCTTGAGCAGGTCGGCAACGCCGATCTTATTGCCGCAGGACGGGCACTCAAACACGCGCTGAGTGGACTCGCCTTCAAAGGACGCGCCGCAGAAGGGGCAGGGAATGCTCACGTGCGTGGCTTCTTGGAACTCCTGCGCCGTGCCGCGGTCCTCCCATAGCAGATGCTCCAGAACCGACTGATTGCGCCAGTGCGAATTAAAGAAATACCAGTCCGGGTCCTCCGGGCGCTCGAGCTGCGACACATGGGTGAGCTTAAGTAGCCCATCGACAACCGTCAGCGGCGCATGGCGAATGCCCAAAGCGCTCTTGGGCTCCCCCGCATCGGCCTGCCACGGAACGACCGTGCCGCAATAGGCGCACTCAAAGCTGCGTTTAGCCTGGTGTGAGTACATAGGGCCGCCGCAGTTTTGGCATTTAATGGCAAACATCTCGTCCATGGAAGCGTCCTCCTTTGCACAGGGGCTGTCGACATTAAGTATGTCGAGCAAACTGGCACATGCCCATACCCATGTGGCCCAAAATGGACCACCCAGGCAGACGGGAAGGCCTGCTCGTTAGCGCGGGCAGACCATTGCTGCATTTTCTGAGCACCGGCGCACGGTGCGCCCATGCGAGCTACACTATCCCCTTAAACATGATTGTGAGGACGACCGCTATGCTATTTGTAAATCGGCTGGTACATACGCTTGTTCCCGGCAGCGAGGGCGAGCCGGTCGATGCCTCCTGCCGCACCAACGCGGGCTTCGCCGCAAGCCTCATCTGCATTGGCCTCAACATCACCCTGTGCCTGGCCAAGGGCATCGCAGGCCTGCTCGCCGGCTCCGTCTCCCTCATCGCCGACGCTTTCAACAACCTCTCCGATGCCTCGAGCAACATCGTGAGCCTGCTCGGGTTCCGCCTTGCCAGCCGCCCTGCAGACGAAGGCCACCCCTATGGCCACGGCCGCTACGAGTACCTAGCCGGCTTGTTTGTCGCCGTCCTGGTTTGCGCCGTCGGCATCAACCTGATCCTCGAGTCGGTCACTAAGATCATCAAGCCCTCCCCCACCGCCTACACGCTGGTCTCCCTAGCCGCTCTCGTCTTGTCCATGCTCGTCAAATTCTGGATGGCCGCATTCAACCGTGCGCTGGGCAACCGTATCGATTCCGAAACACTCATCGCCACAGCACAGGACTCCAAAAACGACGTCATCACCTCGGGATCGGTCCTGGCCGCAGCGCTTATTTCGCAGACGACCGGCTTTGACCTCGACGGCTGGGCGGGCCTGGGCGTGGGCGTCTTCATCTGCATCAGTGGCATGGGCCTGGTGCGCGACGCCATCAGCCCGTTGCTGGGGCAAGCGCCCGACCCCAAGCTCGTCCAGGCAATCCGCGACAAGATCATGTCCTATCCGCAGGTCTTGGGCACACACGACCTGATGGTGCACGACTACGGCCCCGGTCGTCAGTTTGCCAGCGCCCACGTGGAGATGCCCGGCGAGGGCGACGCGTTTGAACATCACGAGATCCTGGACACCATCGAGCACGACATCAAGCGCCAGATGGGCATTGACATCACGCTGCACTGCGACCCCATCGCGACAACCGGCGATGATTTGCGCGGCTGGGTCAAGCGCGGCATCATGCAGATCGACCCCGCACTCTCCATCCACGACCTGCACGAGCACGACGGGTTCGTTTCGTTTGACCTGGTGCGTCCCGACGGCTTTGATATATCCGACGAGGAGCTGCTGGAGCTCGTCACGCGCATCGTGCACGAGCGCCGGCCCAACGTCTCGTGCGTCGTCACATTTGATTCGGGCTTCAGCTCGCCCGAGCGTCCGGCCGAGCAGCTGTAGCCCGCTTAACAGCTAGTTTCCCTGCGCGCCCGAGATGCCGTTTTGTAGGGCGTTCCAGGCATCCGTCGCCATGTCGCCCAAGTTCTGAGCGGTGTCGCCCAGGTTCTGAGCCGTATCACCCAGCTCTTGGGCCTTATCCCCAAGCTCCTGTGCCTTGTTGCTCAAGTCCTCCAGCGTATTGGAGCTCGAGCCGTCGGTACCGCTTTGGCCGTCGGACGAGTTGCCCGAGCTGTTCTTGTGCGTGAGCTGAATTTCGAGGTTGCCGCTGTCGTTATAGTAAGCAGAAGTAACGATCCAGTTGGCATCGACGACGGGCGTTGAGCCATCATCAGTCAGGACCACGGCATTCGAAAGATCGGCGCCGCGCGACTTAAGGAGCTTCTTGGCGTTGGACCAGTACTGCCCCGGGATATCGCTCAGATCGACGGTGCTAGACGAGGCGGACTCGGTTTGCTCGGCAGCGGTATCGGCCGTTGAACTCCCTCGCTTGTTGAGCATGCCCGACACAATGGCAAACACAACCGACAGCGCAAAGAAGATCGCCAGCACGATGAGGATCTTCTTGATCACGCTCGACGAACGCGACGGCTTCTTCTCCTCGTCCTCGCCATATTGCGGAATCGACTTGGGGTACTCGCGATACGGCTCGCGCGACTCGTAGCGAGGCTGCGCCGTGCGAGGCATATACGTCGTCTGCTGAGGCTGCGGAATAGGATTCTGCGGCAGGTCATCATAGGGATTCGGTGTCGAGGCGGCATAAGAATCCTGCGGCGCATAATCAAACGGGTCCGGAGCTGCGTTGCCATAGGGGCCTTGCGAAGATGCAGCATAAGAATCCTGCGCCGTGTCGCCATAGCCCATAACCCGGGTGGGCTCGGCAGAAGACTGCGTCGCGGCGGGGTCGGTATAACCGCGGTTGGGAACAACGCGGGTCGCATCGGCGCTATCGCCAGCCTGCGCGGAACCGTAGCCGCCCATCACGGTTGTCTTGTCCTGATCCATGCAACGATTCCTTTCCGTCGCCCTTAAGCATCAAGTTATCCATGCATTCTACCCGCGCAAAAGCCCGTGACGTACAGAGCCCGTCCATATCTACAAGACAAGCGCGGCTAGAAAACAAAAGCCCCGCCGGGCCTTGGGGCACGGCGGGGCGGGCAGGCAGCTAGGGGCAACAGGCTTAGAACAGGCCGGTGATGTTGCCGTCGTTGTCGACGTCGATGTTCTCGGCCGCGGGAACCTTGGGCAGGCCCGGCATGGTCAGAACACTGCCAGTCAGTGCGACCACAAAGTGGGCACCGGCGGAAACCTTGAGCTCGCGCACCGTGATGCGGAAGTTCTCGGGAGCGCCCAGGGCCTTGGCGTTGTCGCTAAAGCTGTACTGCGTCTTGGCCACGCACACCGGCAGGTTGCCAAAGCCGTTCTCGCGCAGCTCGGCGAGCTGGCGCTTGGCGGCCGGCGTAAAGTCAACGCCGTCGGCGCGGTAGACCTTGGTGGCAATGGCCTCAAGAGCGTCGGCCACATCGGCGCCGTCCTCATAGGCAAACTTGAGCTCGCTCGGCTGCTCAATCAGACGCATGACCTCATCGGCAAGCTCGAGCGCGCCCTCGCCGCCCTTGGCCCAGACCTCGGAAAGCTTAACGTTGACGCCGAGCTTCTGGCACTCGGACTCGATGAGCGCAAGCTCGGCCTCGGTGTCCGTCGGGAAGCGGTTGATGGCGACCACGCAGGGCAGACCATAAACGTTCTGGATGTTGTCGACGTGACGCAGCAGGTTGGGCATGCCGGCCTTGAGTGCCTCGAGGTTCTCCTCGTTGAGGTCGGCCTTGGCGACGCCACCGTTGTACTTCAGCGCACGAGCGGTCGCGACGACCACGACGGCGCTGGGGCGAACGCCCGTCATACGGCACTTGATGTCGAGGAACTTCTCGGCACCCAGATCGGCACCGAAGCCGGCCTCGGTAATGGCGACATCGCCAAAGCGCATCGCCATACGCGTGGCCATGATAGAGTTGCAGCCGTGGGCGATGTTGGCGAAGGGACCGCCGTGGACAAACGCGGGCGTGCCCTCGAGCGTTTGCACCAGGTTGGGCTTGAGCGCGTCCTTAAGCAACGCGGCCATGGCACCCTGGGCCTTAAGGTCGCGGGCACGGACGGGCTCGCCGGCAAAGCTGTAGCCGACGACGATCTCGCCCAGGCGCTCCTTGAGGTCGCTGATACTCGTAGACAGGCACAGGATTGCCATGACCTCGGAGGCGACGGTGATATCGAAGCCGTCCTCGCGCGGCACGCCCTGGGCCTTACCGCCAATACCGTCGATGACGTGGCGCAGCTGACGGTCGTTCATATCGACGACGCGCTTCCAAGTGATGCGTTTAACGTCGATGCCAAGCTGGTTGCCCTGCTGGATGTGGTTATCAAGCATGGCGGCCAGCAGGTTGTTGGCAGCACCGATGGCATGGAAGTCGCCGGTAAAGTGCAGGTTGATATCCTCCATGGGGATCACCTGAGCCCAGCCGCCGCCGGCAGCACCGCCCTTAACACCAAAGACGGGGCCGAGCGAAGGCTCGCGCAGGGCCACGGCACTCTTGACGCCGCGACGACGCAGGCCATCGGCCAGACCGATGGTCGTGGTGGTCTTGCCCTCGCCCGCAGGCGTTGGGTTGATAGCGGTCACGAGGACGAGCTTGGCCTGGTGATCGGTCGGCTCGTTGAGCAGTGAATAGTCGACCTTAGCCTTGTCGAAGCCGTACGGAATAAGGTGCTTAACGTCGACGCCGGCGTTCTTGGCCACCTCGGTAATAGGCAACGGCGTGACAGAACGTGCGATTTCGATGTCAGTAGGCATGGGCGGTCCTTTCGTTACCGAATGAGAAAAAGACCAATTCAGCATAGCACGGGTGCGCAATAGTAAAACGCCCATAACCGATGAACGGCGATATGTTTACCCGATACCCGGCGATAGCCCAACAGCCCGCCAAAACAAAGCGCCCTAAACGGTAGGTTCAATCCCCAGGTGCTCAAAGGTGCGCAGGGTTGCCTGACGGCCCTGCGGCGTACGAATCATCAACCCGCACTGCAGCAGATAGGGCTCATAGACATCCTCGAGCGTTCCCGGGTCCTCGCCCACCGCGCTGGCAAGCGTTGTCAGGCCCACGGCACGTCCGGAGAACGTCTTAGCGAGTGTCTCCAAAATGCGAATATCCATCCAGTCCAGACCAAGCTCATCGATCTCGAAGAACTCGAGCGCCTGACGGCAAATATCAAGCTCAATGGGACCGTTGCCGCGCACCTGTGCGTAATCGCGCACGCGCTTGAGCAGGCGGTTGGCAAGACGTGGCGTGCCGCGCGAACGCGAGCCGATCTCGAGCGCACTGGGGTGGTCGATCGCCACGCCCAGGATGGACGCCGAGCGCGTCACAATCTGCGCGAGCTCCTCGACCGTGTAGTAATCCAGGCGATATGAAATGCCAAAGCGGTCGCGCAGCGGGCCAGTCAGCATACCCGAGCGGGTCGTTGCTGCTACGAGCGTAAACTTGGGGATATCCAGGCGAATCGAGCGCGCCGCCGGACCCTTGCCAATCACGATATCGAGGGCAAAGTCCTCCATCGCGGGGTACAAGACTTCCTCGACCGAACGGTTGAGGCGGTGGATCTCGTCGATAAACAGCACATCACCCGGCTGCAGGTTGGTAAGGATAGCCGCCAGGTCGCCGGTGCGCGCGATGGCAGGACCACTCGTGGTCTTGATCTGAGCGCCCAGCTCGTTGGCGATAACGGTGGCCAGCGTGGTCTTGCCCAGGCC
>CABUQY010000066.1 GCA_902493915.1 uncultured Collinsella sp. | reverse complement strand
GGCCCCTCGGACCGGAGCGTATGCAGGGTTTGTGTACGAATCCTCGCGCCCGTTGACCGACGCCGGGGTCCCCGCCATAATACTTTCGGTTCACGCACGAATCCGCTGCCAGAGACAGCCGGTGCAAACGGGCATCGCCCGCGAGCTTAATGGGATATCCCGCCAGCCGAGGTGGTCGAGTAGATATGTCTTCTCGCCCCCGTCGCTCATGCAGCGCGGGGGCTTTCTTTTTGGACATGCCCCCGTCACGTCCTTGTGGCGGACCGTGCCCGGAAAGAATTCGAGGAGGTGTAATTCATGCCCCAGCAGTACAAAATCGACAAGGTTGCAGAGATCGAGTCCCGTATCGCCGAGAACGCCGGTCTGTTCGTCGTCAACTACAACGGTCTGACGGTTAAGCAGGCTCAGGAGCTGCGTCATCAGCTTCGCGAGTGCGGCGCCGAGATGAAGGTCTACAAGAACAACCTGGTCAAGATTGCCCTCAAGAACCAGGAGCAGCCCGAGCTCGACGAGATTCTCGCCGGCCCCGTCGCTTATGTGTTCTACGAGTCCGAGCCGGTCGAGGCCGCTAAGGCCCTTAAGGACTTCTCCGCTAAGTCCAAGGGCGTCCTTGAGATCAAGGGCGGTATCTCCGACGGCAAGGCCGTTTCCGCTGATGATGTTAAGGCTATCGCCGAGCTGCCCACCAAGGATCAGCTTCTCGGCCAGATCGCCGGTCTCATCTCCGGTTTCGCTCGCGACATCGCTGTCTGCGTCAACGGCGTTTCCTCTGGTCTCGCTCGTTCGATCCAGCAGGTCTCCGAGCAGAAGGCAGCCTAGTCGCTGTTTTCACCCGCGGCGGCAACGCCGCACCCCTGGCGCATTCGCGCCGTGTTTTAACTGATCTCCGTGCACAGACACGGAAACCGAAAGGACTTAGAAATGGCTAAGCTTACCACCGATGAGATCATCGATGCTCTTAAGGAAATGACCCTTCTCGAGGCTTCCGAGCTCGTTAAGGCTATCGAGGACACCTTCGGCGTTTCCGCCGCTGCTCCTGCCGCTGTTGTCGCCGCTCCCGCTGCTGGCGCTGCTGAGGCCGAGGAGAAGACCGAGTTTGACGTCGTGCTCGAGGGCTTCGGCGACAACAAGATCCAGGTCATCAAGGCCGTCCGTGAGCTCACCAACCTTGGCCTGAAGGAGGCCAAGGAGGTCGTCGAGGGCGCTCCCAAGGCTGTTCTCGAGGGTGCCAAGAAGGAGGACGCCGAGGCTGCCAAGGAGAAGCTCGAGGCTGCTGGCGCTGCTGTCACCCTCAAGTAATCAGGCTTTCTCGCCAGATTTCTTTGCAGACGGGGTTCGCATTGCGAGCCCCGTCTTTTTTGTTTTTCGGTCCCTCGGCATCGGTAGCTCAAACTGCCATGTTCTGTGATTTGCGTCGTATCGGGTGCCTTGCCGTTGGGCAATAAAATTGCACCATTCGAGCAATAATTTGCGTTGACCTGCTGAAGAATTGTCTCTGCCTTGTAGCGACATATAGTTCCAGCGGTAAGATGCTTGGGTATCGCAATTTGGTCTGCGGCTGCGTGCCGCACGCATGGGGCGCTTTTGCGCCTGCGAAAGGATCTTTGAATAACATGAAGGCAATCATCCCCGCCGCCGGTCTTGGCACGCGTTTTCTGCCTGGCACCAAGTGCACGCCCAAAGAGATGCTGCCGGTGCTCGACAAGCCCGTCATTCAGTACGTCGTCGAGGAGGCGCTCGACCCCGAGGAAGTCGACGATGCCATCATCGTTACTTCTCCCGGTAAGCCCGAGCTACTGAACTACTTCCAGCCCGATCGCTCGCTCGAGAACCTGCTGCGCGAGCGCGGCAAGAACGCCTATGCCGACGCCGTCGCCCACGTTGGCGGTATGCCGGTCGACTTCCGTTATCAGTACGAGCCCAAGGGCCTCGGCCATGCTATTCGCTCTGCTGCCGACGCCGTGGCAGGGGAGAACTTCCTGGTTCTTCTGGGCGACTACGTTGTGCCTAATCGCGACATCTGCGACAAGATGCTCGCCGTTTCCAAGGAGCACGGTGGAGCTTCGGTTATCGCCGTCGCTGCTTGCTCGCCCGAGGAAGTCAGCCGCTATGGCGTCATCGCCGGCGATCGCGTGGGCTCTCTCGAGGGCTTCGAGAATGCCGCTGACGACGAGCCCGGTGCCGTTTGGCGCATCGGTGGTCTGGTCGAGAAGCCCGCTCCCGAGGCGGCTCCGTCCAACCTGTACATCGTCGGTCGCTACCTGCTGAGCCCGCTGGTCATGGACCTGTTGGCAGATCAGCAGGCCGGTAAGGGCGGCGAGATCCAGCTGACCGACGCCATGGCGCGTTCGCTCGACCGCGAGGCCATGTACGCTGTCGTTATCGACCCGCTGTCGGGCTACGACACCGGCACTCCCTCTGGCTGGATGGCAACCAACGCCCTCATGGCCGCAAGCGATCCTCGCTTTGCCGATGCCTTCTGGGACGCCATCGACGAGCGCGGCGGATTGATGCGCAAGTAAGCCTTCGGACATCGACATTTACGGGCGCGGACCTCGGTTCGCGCCCGTTTTTTATAAGAGCTGCGATTGCTGGCTCTCTGTTCACAGAAAATATATGAACAGATGTTCGATACACATACATCTACCTGCGTGTTTTCTGCCGAAAAACTTTGCTACTCCAAAAACTCAATCGCGTCAAGGCTTTTCTTGCCCAACGGTCGGTACCTGATAAACTATTAGGTTGCGATAACTGGCGAAGCTATGCCTCGCCAACCCACCGAGCATTTCCGTGAAGGAGGAAAAACCTGGTGACCTACGCATACACTGCCACTGAGCGCAAGCGCGTCAGCTTCGGGAAAATCCCGGAGGCCATGGAGCTCCCCAACCTTATCTCTGTTCAAAGGGAATCCTTTGAGCGTTTTAAGGACGAGGGCCTTCGTGAGGCGTTCAAGGAATCCAGCCCCATCCAGAGCCAGAACCATGTTCTCGAGGTTACCTTCGGCGAGCATCAGTTCGGCGACCCCGCGCACACCGTCGAGGAGTGCCGCGAGAAGGATATGACCTATCAGGCTCCGCTTCTGACCGACGTCCGTCTCACCAACAAGGAGACCGGCGAGATCAAGGAGCAGCTCGTCTTTATGGGCGACTTCCCCATGATGACCGATCAGGGCACCTTCATCATCAACGGTACCGAGCGTATCGTCGTCTCGCAGCTCGTCCGTTCCCCGGGTGTGTACTACAGCTCCGAGATGGATTCGGGCAAGCAGATCTACAAGGCCCAGATCATCCCGTCCCGCGGTGCCTGGCTCGAGTTTGAGGTCGACAAGCGCGACCAGCTCATGGTCTCCATCGACCGCAAGCGCAAGCAGAGTGCCACGATGTTCCTGCGCGCCCTTGGCATTGCCGTCACCAACGACGACATCATCGAGCTTCTCGGCAACTCCGATGTGATCAAGCGCACCCTGGAGCGCGACACCGCCCTCACCCGCGAGGATGCCCTTATCGAGATCTACCGTCGTCTGCGCCCGGGCGAGCCTCCCACCGTGGACGCTTCCCGCAGCCTGCTCGAGGGCCTGCTCTTCAACCCGCAGCGCTACGATCTGGCCCGCGTCGGTCGTTACAAGGTTAACAAGAAGCTCAACCTCACCACCGAGGAAGAGGTCACGGTGCTCACCGACGAGGATATCGTCGCGACGCTGCGCTACCTGCTGTCCCTCGCTGCCGGCGAGCAGGGCTTCAAGGTCGACGACATCGATCACTTTGGCAACCGCCGCATCCGCACCGTCGGCGAGCTCGTCGCCAACCAGTTCCGTATCGGCATGAGCCGTATGGAGCGCGTCGTCCGTGAGCGCATGAGCTCCCAGGACATCGACGAGATCACCCCGCAGTCGCTCATCAACATCCGTCCGATCGTGGCCTCCATCAAGGAGTTCTTCGGTTCCTCGCAGCTCTCGCAGTTCATGGACCAGGCGAACCCCCTGACCGGTCTGACCCACAAGCGCCGTCTGTCCGCACTCGGCCCTGGTGGTCTTGCCGGCCACAAGTCCGGCTCCAGCCGCCGCACCAACGTGCCGACGGCCGTCCGCGACGTTCACAATTCGCACTACAGCCGCATGTGCCCGATCGAGACCCCCGAAGGCCCCAACATCGGCCTAATCGGCTCGCTCGCCCTCTACGCCCGCGTCAACGAGTACGGCTTCATCGAGGCTCCGTTCCGTCGCGTCGAGAACGGCGTTGCCACCGACCAGATCGACTGGATGACCGCTGACGAGGAAGAGAAGCACGTCATCGCGCCGGCCAACACGCCGCTCGATCCCAAGACCAACGAGTTCATCACGACCGATGCCGAGGGCAAGCTTGTCCGCCCGCACACCGTGATCGCCCGTACCCGCGACTTCGACGGCTCCTTCGGCGCTCCCGCCGACGTGACCGTCGAGGACGTCGACTACATGGACGTCTCGCCGCGTCAGATGCTCTCCGTCGCAGCCACGCTGATCCCGTTCCTCGAGCACGACGACGCCAAGCGTACGCTGATGGGCGCCAACATGCAGCGTCAGGCCGTGCCGCTGGTTCACCCTGCCGCTCCCTATGTCGGTACCGGCATGGAGCGTCGCGCCGCCCTGGACTCCGGCGAGGTCACCCTGGCCAAGAACGCCGGCGAGGTCATCTTTGCCGACGCCGCCAAGATCATCGTCAAGCATGCCGGCGGCATGGACGAGTATCACCTGGCCAAGTACCAGCGCTCCAACCAGTCCACCTGCATCAACCACCGTCCGCTCGTGCGCGTCGGTGACACCGTTGAGCAGGGCGAGCCCCTGGCTGACGGTCCTTCGACCGACCATGGCGAGCTCGCACTGGGTCAGAACCTCACCGTGGCATACATGCCGTGGGAAGGCTTTAACTACGAGGACGGTATCGTCGTGTCCGAGCGCCTGGTGGCCGAGGACCTGCTGACGACCATCAACATCACCCGTCACGAGATCGATGCTCGCGACACCAAGCTCGGCCCCGAGGAGATCACCCGCGAGATCCCGAACCTCTCCGAGGACATGCTTGCCAACCTCGACGAGGACGGCATCATCCGCATCGGCGCCGAGGTCGGCCCTGGCGACATCCTGGTCGGCAAGGTCACGCCTAAGGGCGAGAGCGCTCTGACCGCCGAGGAGCGCCTGCTGCGTGCCATCTTCGGTGCCAAGGCCCACGACGTCCGCGACACCTCCCTTAAGATGCCTCACGGCGCTTACGGCCGCGTCATCGATGTCGTCCGCTTTAGCCGCGAGAACGGCGACGACCTGGCCCCCGGCGTCAACGAGCAGGTGCGCGTCTACGTCGCCCAGCGTCGTAAGATCCAGCAGGGCGATAAGATCGCCGGTCGCCACGGCAACAAGGGCGTTATCTGTAACGTTCTGCCGGTCGAGGACATGCCCTACATGGCTGACGGTACCCCGATCGACGTTATCCTCAACCCGCTGGGCGTTCCTTCGCGTATGAACGTCGGTCAGCTGCTCGAGTGCCACCTTGGCTGGGCTGCTGCCTGCGGTTGGGATACCGAGGATGCCGACTCCGACAAGTATGTCCCCGGTCCGTTCTTCGTCTCGACGCCCGTCTTCGACGGCGCCAAGGAGGACGAGATCGCCGAGGTCATCCGTCGCGCCAACAAGAACATGCTCAACAAGGCCACCGCTGCCTTTGGCGATCACATGCGCCCCGAGTTTGTCACCCAGCTTGACGAGCGCGGCAAGACCCGCCTGTTCGACGGCCGCACCGGCGAGGAGTTCCGCGAGTCCATTACCGTGGGTACGTCCTACATCCTCAAGCTCGGCCACATGGTCGACGACAAGATCCACGCCCGTTCGACCGGCCCTTACAGCCTGGTTACCCAGCAACCGCTGGGCGGCAAGGCTCAGTTCGGCGGCCAGCGCTTCGGCGAGATGGAAGTTTGGGCACTGTACGCATACGGTGCTGCCAACGTCCTGCAGGAGATCCTGACCGTCAAGTCCGACGATACCGTGGGCCGCGTCAAGACCTACGAGTCCATCGTCAAGGGCGAGAACGTCCCGGTTCCGGGTATCCCCGAGTCCTTCAAGGTTCTCGTCAAGGAGATCCGTTCCCTCGCACTGGACATCGAGCCCATGCACGATGCCGACGAGGACGCCTCCGCCCCTGTGACCGCCGAGGAGACCTCTGCTCTCGACGACCTGGCTGCGCTCGCCGGCGTTGACACCGACGTCGAGGCCCAGGATGCCGAGACCGCCGAGGCACCCGAGGCTGTCGCCGCCACGACCACTGATAAGGAGTAGTTGACTGTGGCAGATTTCGAAGCTACTGATTTTGACTCGGTAAAGATCTCCCTTGCCTCCGCCGACCAGATCCGTTCCTGGTCGCACGGTGAGGTCAAGAAGCCGGAGACCATCAATTACCGTACCCTCAAGCCCGAGAAGGACGGCCTGTTCTGCGAGAAGATCTTCGGTCCCGCCAAGGACTGGGAGTGCTCCTGCGGCAAGTACAAGGGCATCCGCTTTAAGGGCATCGTCTGCGAGCGCTGCGGCGTCGAGGTCACCTCGGCCAAGGTTCGTCGCGAGCGCATGGGTCACATCGAGCTCGCCGCTCCCGTGTCCCACATCTGGTACTTCAAGAGCCCCACGAGCTTCCCGATGAGCCGTATGCTCGACATCAAGTCCAAGGACCTCGAGAAGGTTCTGTACTTTGCCAGCTACATCATCACCGAGGTCGACTACGAGGCTCGCGAGGCCGACGCTGACGACCTGCGCGAGGAGCTCGCCGCCGATCTGGAAGAGATCGATGCCGAGTGCGCCCGCCAGATCGAGTCCCTCAAGGAGCAGGGCAACCCCGAGAACTTTGACGAGTTCTCCGACGAGGAGCCGCTGACCCCCGAGGAGATCGCCTCTGGCATCGTCGACATCGAGGAAGAGTGCAAGGACGAGAAGCAGCTCCGCACGGACGCCTTCAACGCCTTCATGAAGCTCACCGAGCGCGACCTCATCTCCGATGAGCCGCTGTTCCGCGAGATGACCCGTTACTACTCCATGTACTTCAAGGGTGGTATGGGTGCCGAGGCCGTCCGCGACCTGCTCGCTGCCATCGACCTCCCCTCCGAGGCCGAGAAGCTCAAGGCCATCATCGCCGACGAGGATTCCCAGAAGCAGAAGCGCGAGAAGGCCGTTAAGCGCCTCGAGGTCGTTGACGCCTTCCTGAAGGGCGGCAACAGCCCCGCGAACATGATCCTGGATGTCATCCCGGTCATTCCGCCCGATCTGCGCCCGATGGTCCAGCTCGACGGCGGCCGCTTCGCCGCGTCCGACCTCAACGACCTGTATCGTCGCGTGATCAACCGTAACAACCGACTCAAGCGCCTGCTCGACCTGGACGCCCCTGCGATCATCGTGAACAACGAGAAGCGCATGCTCCAGGAGTCCGTGGATGCCCTGTTCGACAACGGCCGTCGTGGTCGCCCGGTCTCTGGCCGTGGCGGTCGCCCGCTCAAGTCGCTCGCTGAGGCCCTCAAGGGCAAGCAGGGTCGTTTCCGTCAGAACCTGCTGGGCAAGCGTGTCGACTACTCCGGCCGTTCGGTAATCGTTACCGACCCCAAGCTGCTGCTGCACCAGTGCGGTCTGCCCAAGACCATGGCGCTGGAGCTCTTCAAGCCCTTCGTCATGAAGCGCCTGGTCGAGCTCGGCAAGGTCGAGAACATCAAGGGCGCCAAGCGCGCTATCGACCGCGGTGCCACCTTTGTGTGGGATATCCTCGAAGAGGTCATCGACGGTCGCGTCGTGCTGCTCAACCGTGCACCGACCCTGCACCGTCTGTCCATCCAGGCCTTTGAGCCGGTGCTGGTCGAGGGCAAGGCTATTCACCTGCACCCGCTGGTCTGCTCGCCCTTCAACGCCGACTTCGACGGCGACCAGATGTCTGTCCACGTGCCGCTGTCCAGCCAGGCTCAGGCCGAGGCTCGCGTGCTCATGCTCTCTGCGAACAACCTGCGCTCGCCGGCATCCGGCAAGCCGGTTAACATCCCTTCGCAGGACATGATCATTGGTGTGTACTACCTCACCCAGGTCCGCGAGGGTCTGCCGGGCGAGAACCACGTGTTCGCCAGCTTCGACGACGCGCTGCACGCCTATGACTGCCGTTCCGAGGTCGACATGCAGGCCAAGATCCAGGTTCGCGTGTCCGCTGCCGATGCCAACGTCATCAACGAGGACGGCACCCGTATCTTCCGCGTCAAGAACGGCAAGAACGAGTTCGTCGACTACGACGTTACGGGCAACAAGACCGCGCGCTTCGAGACCTCTATCGGCCGCATCATCTTCAACCGCCAGTGCCTGCCCGAAGACTATGAGTTCATGAACTACAAGATGGTCAAGGGCGATGTGGCCAAGCTGGTTGCCGACTGCTGCGATCGTTACCCCGAGGCCAAGGTCGGCCCGATCCTCGACGCCATCAAGTACTCCGGCTTCCACTACGCTACCCGCGCCGGCCTCACCATCTCGGTGTGGGACGCTCTCATCCCTGCCGAGAAGCAGGAGCTGCTCGATCGCGCCCAGGCCAACGTCGACCAGATCAACGAGTACTTCGAGGAGGGCTTCATCAACGAGACGGAGCGCCACATCGAAGTCGTTAACGAGTGGACCGCTTGTACCGACAAGGTTGCAGCGCTCATGCTCGACTTGTTCGACGAGGAGAACCCGCTCTATATGATGGCCGACTCCGGCGCCCGTGGTTC
>CABUQY010000065.1 GCA_902493915.1 uncultured Collinsella sp. | reverse complement strand
TAGCCGCCGTAGGTGTCGACGATGATCTTGCGGCCGGTGAGGCCCGTGTCGCCCATGGGGCCGCCCACGACAAAGCGACCGGTGGGGTTCACGTAGATGTCCGCGTTGTCCCACGGCATGTTCTCGGCGGCCATGACCGGCGTGATGACGTGCTCGATGAGGTCGGCCTTGATCTTGCCCATGTCCTCGATCTCGGCGGCGTGCTGCGTGGAGATGACGATGGTCGTGACCTCGACGGGCTTGCCATCCTCGTAGCGCACGGTGACCTGGGTCTTGCCGTCGGGACGCAGATAGGCGAGAGTACCGTCGTGACGCACGGCTGCCAGGCGCTCGGCCAGGCGGCTTGCCAGGTAGTGTGGCATGGGCATGAGGGTCTTGGTCTCGTTGGAGGCATAACCGAACATCATGCCCTGGTCGCCGGCGCCGATCAGGTCGATCGGGTCGGTGGTAGCGCCGGTCTGGGTCTCAAAGGACTCATCGACGCCCTGGGCGATATCGGGTGACTGCTCGTGGATGAGGCTCATAACGCCGCAGGTGTCGCAGTCAAAACCGAACTTGGCACGGTTGTAGCCAATGCGTCGGATAACGCCGCGGGCGATTTCCTGTACGTCGACGTAGGCCTGGGTGCGGATCTCGCCGGCGACGATGACGGTGCCGGTGGTCACGAGGGTCTCGCAGGCGCAGCGGACGTTCTCCACGTTGGCCGGCACGCCGTTGGGGGCGATGTAGCCCTGCTCCTGCAACTCTATTTCTTTGGCGAGGATTGCGTCGAGGACGGCGTCGCTGATCTGGTCAGCGATCTTATCGGGATGACCTTCGGTCACCGACTCCGACGTAAATACAAAGGACCCGTGTTGGGGTGGGATGGAACGAAGTTCTTCTGACATGATTGTCCTTTCAAAAACGTGTCCCGGCGACCGTTACCATTCCGCCGGGCTCTCTATGCAAGGGCACATCATAGCGCGTAAATCAAACATTCACACCCTTTCCGCACCTACTCATTGGGGACAGGCTTAAATGACCAGCCTTCCTAAGTGCCGACAGGTTGCCCAATGACTGGTCATTTAAGTCTGTCCCCAATGAGTAGGTCGGTGCCCTTTGTGCGGAGGTTGCTTTGATGCTTTATACTGGTGCGGTTAGACATCCATCCTGCAATCGAGGAGATTTCCATGGCATCAGACGTTCGCGTCCGCTTTGCACCCTCACCGACGGGCAAGCTGCACATTGGCGGCGCCCGCACCGCTATCTATAACTGGGCTTTCGCCCGTGCAAACGGCGGCACGTTCATCCTGCGCATCGACGACACCGATCCCACCCGCTCCACCGACGAGAACACGCAGATCATCCTGCGCGCCATGCGTTGGCTGGGCCTGGACTGGGACGAGGGTCCCGAGGTGGGCGGCGATTTTGGCCCCTACGCCCAGACCGAGCGCCTGGACCTGTACAAGCAGGCCGCCCAGAAGCTTTGGGACGAGGGCAAGGCCTATCCCTGCTTCTGCACCAAGGAGCAGCTCGACGCCGACCGCAAGGCCGCGCAGGAGCGCAAGGACCCCTTCCAGGGCTATCAGCGCCGTTGCCGCGATCTTGATCCCGAGGAGGCCCGCCGCCGCATCGAGGCCGGCGAGTCCTACGTCCTGCGCATCAAGGTGCCCGAGGACCGCGGCGACGTCGTCATCCACGACGCCGTCCACGGTGAGGTGACCTTCGACGCCAAGGAGCTCGACGACTTTGTCATCTTCCGCTCCGATGGCACGCCCACGTACAACTTCGCGACCGTCGTCGACGACGCCATGATGAAGATCACCCATGTCATCCGCGGCGACGACCACCTGTCCAACACCCCGCGCCAGGTCATGGTCTATGAGGCCCTCGGCGCGCCCGTGCCTACGTTCGCCCACATCTCCATGATCCTGGGTGCCGACGGCAAGAAGCTCTCCAAGCGCCACGGCGCCACCTCGGTGGAGGAGTACCGCGACGCCGGCTACCTGTCCGACGCCTTCGTCAACTACCTGGCGCTGCTCGGCTGGTCGCTCGACGGCGAGACCACGATCATCCCGCGCGATGTCCTGGCCAGCAAGTTCTCGCTCGACCGCATCTCCAAGAATCCCGCGACCTTCGATCCCAAGAAGCTCGACTGGGTCAATGCCGAGTACATCAACGGCATGTCCGACGCCCAGTTTGCCGACGAGATCATGGTCCCCGAGCTGCACGAGGCTGGTCTCATCGAGGGTAATGTCGAGTACGGCGAGGATTGGATCGACGCGCTCGCTGCCATCGTTAAGCCGCGCACCAAGATGCCGACCGACGCCGTGACCGTCGCCGCTCCCATCTTCGCTACGGCCGAGACGCTCGAGTATGACGAGAAATCCGTCAACAAGGGCCTGGCCAAGGAGGGCATGGGTGCCATTCTTGATGCCGCCAAGGCCGCGCTCGAGGGTGTGAACGAGTGGACGGCCGCCAACATCGACGCCGCGCTTGAGCCGCTGCCTGAGCAGATGGACCTCAAGAAGCGCGTGGTGTTCCAGGCCGTGCGCGTCGCCGTCTGCGGCAACATGGTGAGCCCTCCGCTGGGCGAGACCATGGCGCTCGTCGGTCGTGACGACTGCCTGGCGCGCATTGACCACGCCCGCACGATGGCGCTGTAATCGCTGCGCATACGTATGTATCCGAGCCCCGTTCACTTAGAGCGGGGCTCTTGTTTCTGTAGACGTATGGGATAGGAGGTGCTGGGGCTATGGCCGAGCAACTTTCGCTGTTTGGTTCGCCGGAACCGGAGGAGGCTCTGGTGAAATTCGTGCCTGCCGCTGCCTCGGCTCAGCCTAAGCCTGCGCGCGAGCCCATTGCCGCCTACGCGAGCGTGGTCCTCGACATCTCGACGCGTGCGCTGTCCGAGCCGTTTGCTTACGGCATTCCGCAATCACTCGCTAACGATGTCCAGATCGGTTCCACCGTCCTAGTTCATTTTGGCAACCGTGCCGCCGCGGGCTATATCGTCGACATTGCGCCTGAGCTAGGCGACCTGCAAGGCAACAGCGCCCTCGACCCCGCGCGCATTAAAGCCATCGAGGCTACCCTAAGCAAACCGCTCTTTACCGCCGAGGCTGCCCGTATCGCACGCTGGATGAGCCGCGAGTATGTCGCGACGCTTTCCGAGTGCCTGCGTTTGTTCTTGCCCCCGGGTGGAAGCCCGCGCGTGGTCAAGGGCGACGACGGCGTGTGGGCCGTTGAGCGCCCCGCCGTCAAACCCATCCAAAACCGCTGGGTCATGCTCACGCCCGAGGGCTTCGACTATACGCCTCCCAAAACGGCGGTCCGCCAGCGTCAGCTCATCGAGTCGCTCCAATGCGGCCCGGTCACGACGCGCGACCTCAACCTGCTCTACAACAGTATGTCGGCGACCATCAAGGCGCTCGAAAAGCGTGGCGTCGTGGTGGTGGAGGAGCGCCGCGCCTGGCGTGGCTGCAGCGAGCAGACCACGCTGTCCTCGGCAAGCGGCAAGGCGCCGGTCGCACTTACCAACGGCCAGCAGCAGGCGCTCGCGCAGATTGAGCGCGCCCGTCTTGACGCCCACGGAGACGTGGTCCTTGTTGACGGCGTCACCGGCTCCGGCAAAACCGAGGTGTACCTCTCCGCCATCGAGCGTGTGCTCGCAGCCGGCCGTTCGGCCTGCGTGCTCGTGCCCGAGATCTCGCTGACGGCTCAGACCGTCGGTCGCTTTCGCTCGCGCTTTGGCGAGACGGTTGCCGTGTTCCATTCGCGCCTTTCGGCCGGCGAGCGCCTGGACCAGTGGGATATGGTCGCCAGCGGTGCCGCCCGCGTGGTCGTCGGCGCCCGCTCGGCGCTTTTTTGCCCGCTTGACGACCTGGGCCTCATCATCATCGACGAGGAGCACGAGACCAGCTACAAGCAGGGCTCCAGTCCGCGCTACCACGCGCGCGAGGTAGCGGCCGAGATGGCGCGTCGCTACCGCTGCCCGCTCGTGTTGGGCTCCGCCACGCCTTCTGCTGAGGCCCTCGACCGCTGCCGCTGTGGCTCGTATAACGGTGCCACCTGGACGCGCGTCGAGATGCCCGAGCGCCCGGGACACGCAGTCCTGCCGACGGTTCGGATCGCCGACCTGCGCCGTGAGTTCTCGCACGGCAGCCGTTCCATGTTCTCAAAACCGCTGTTGGAAGGGCTGGAGCGCGTTGTGGAGCGGCGCGAGAAGGCTGTGCTGTTGCATAACCGTCGCGGCTTTGCGCCGTTTTTGATGTGCCGCGAGTGCGGCTGCGTCCCCACCTGCAACCACTGCTCCACCGCGCTTACGTATCACGAGCGCACGCACACGCTGCAGTGTCACACATGCGGTTCGTCCTGGCGCGTGCAGCCGTATCCCGCGCCCACGAGTCGCTGCCCCAAGTGCGGCAGCCGTTATCTGGCAAAAATGGGCCTAGGCACTCAGCAGATCGAGGACGCGCTGCACCAGATGCTGCCCCAGGACGTCGCCATCATTCGCATGGACGCCGATTCCACGCGCGGCAAGGACGCACATAAAAAGCTGCTCGAGCAGTTCGATGCGGCCGATTGCGCGGTGCTGCTGGGTACCCAGATGATCGCCAAGGGTCTCGATTTTCCCGAGGTCACGCTCGTGGGCGTGGTCAATGCTGACTTTGCCCTCAAGCTGCCCGATTTTCGTGCGGGGGAGCGCGCCTACGACCTGCTCGAGCAGGTGGCGGGCCGTGCCGGTCGCGGCGATCGTCCCGGCGAGGTCATCATCCAGACCTATCTGCCCGAGGACCCGGTCATCCGAGCCGTCGCCGAGCACGATCGCTCGATCTTTACCGATTACGACCTGGATCAGCGCCGCGACGCACTGTATCCGCCGTTCGTACGCCTGATCAACATTTTGGTGTGGTCGGCAAGCCGCGATGATGCACAGGATTATATCGGGCGCATCGCAAAGCTTCTCAAGCGCCGCTGGCACGCCGCCGCACCCGACTTTTTGCGGGTAGGGAGCGCCGTGCCGCAGGTGTTGGGTCCGGCTTCGTGTGTAATCGAGAGAGCCAAGGACCGTTACCGCTTCCATCTGCTTGTGAAGTCGCCGGTAGGGTACCATGTCTCTGATGATATCGACGCCTGTCTCAAAGAAGCGGGCTCCGTGCGCGGCGTGAGCGTGAGCGTTGACGTCGATGCCTATGATTTGATGTAACAAACCGAAAGGATGGCCATGGAAGCCAACGGAATCGTACTGTCCCCCGACCCTCGTCTGCGCCAGGAGTGCGCCGTCATCGAGGAGATTACCCCGGCGATCGAGGCGCTTGCCGAGAAGATGAAGAAGATGATGTTCGAGAACGGCGGCTGCGGCCTGGCTGCTCCGCAGATCGGCGAGCTCATTCAGCTCGTCACCATCGACTGCGACTACAGCGACAAGAACGACTACGATCCGTACGTGCTCATTAACCCCGTGATTGTGGAGCAGAGCGACCATCTGGTGCCGTTTAGCGAGGGCTGCCTATCCATCCCCGGCATTAGCTGCGAGATCGAGCGTCCCGACCATGTCGTCGTCGAGGCGTACGACCTGGACGCCAACTTGATTCGCTACGAGGCCTCGGGCGATCTATTCTGCGTGTGCCTGCAGCACGAGATCGATCACCTGCACGGCAATACCATGTTCGAGCGACTGAAGCCGATGCAGAGGCTCAAGGCCGTCAAGGAGTACCAGGACGCCCTGGCCCGCGGCGCTCGACCGGGCGAGACGGAGTAAGTCGTCCGTCCCCTTCCGCCACAGGGCTTAGGTTTTGCTCCATGCTCAAACAGTCCTGCTCGCACGAAGAGCACATTAAGTGCTCTTCGGCTCGTGCGGAACTGCGCGTGGAGCAATAACCTAAGCCCTGTGGCGGAAGGGGACTGCGTTTTCGTGCTCCTTTTCGCCCGGGTGCCGTCGGGCCGGGGAGGGGCGTCTTCTCTGATAATTGCTTTGTTGGAAGAGCTGCTTTTATTGCGGCTCTTTATTTGGTTTTGGGTATATTTGTTCTTGTTGAATTGTTATTGCGGATGGGCTGGGTACTTGGTTTTCCGCTGTTATTTGTAGCCGTCTCGGCTTTGGTTGAGGGGAGACGTTCTTTATGCGTATTGTGTTTATGGGTACGCCTGATTTTGCTGTGCCTTCGCTGGTTTCGCTTGTTGAGGCTGAGAATGAGATTGCGCTTGTCATCACTCGTCCTGATGCTGTTCGTGGGCGTGGTAAGAAGCTTGAGCCGTCTCCTGTTAAGGCTAAGGCGCTTGAGCTGGGGTTGCCGGTCGTTGAGGCCAATCGTATGACGCCTGAGGTTGTTGAGGCGCTTCAGGCTGCGCAGGCTGATATTTTCTGCGTGGCTGCCTATGGCTGCATTTTGCCCGATGAGGTGCTGCATATGGCGCCGCTTGGTATTGTGAATGTCCATGCTTCGCTGCTGCCTCGTTGGCGCGGCGCTGCTCCTATTCAGCGTGCCATTCTTGCTGGTGATGAGGTTGCTGGCGTTTCTATCATGCGCATCGGGCATGGCGTGGATACTGGTGCTTATTGTGCTCAGGCTTCCACGTCGGTTGCCGGCAAGCATGCCGAGGCGCTCACGATGGAGCTTGGTGAGCTTGGCGGCAAACTGCTTGCCGATACGCTTCCTTCTCTTGCCGATGGCACCGCCGTGTGGACTGAACAGGATGAGGCGCTCGTTACCCATGCTGCCAAGATTTCTAAGCAGGAGATGCGTCTGGATCCGAAAATGGCGGCGCTTAATTGCGTGCGTCATGTGCTGGCTTCGTCCGATACCGCGCCTGCTCGTTGCGTGATTGCCGGCAAGACCGTACGCGTGCTCGATGCTGCGCCGGCTGATGTGTCGCTTGGCGAGGGTCAGGTTCTCGTTAAGGCCAAGCGTGTTTACCTGGGTCTTTCCGATGGCTCGGTTGAGTTGCTCGAGGTTAAGCCCGATGGCAAGCGTGCTATGGCTGCTTCTGCCTGGGCTGCCGGCCTGCAGGGTGCCGATCTTTCGTGGGGTGTTTTGTCATGAGCAAGCTGTCTCCCGCGCGCAAGCTTGCGCTCTATGTGCTAATGGAGGCCGATCGCCGCGGCATGTATGCGCGCGACGTGCTGTCCTCTCGCGCATCTGCCAAGGCCTTTGACCAGCGCGATTCTGCTTTTGCCGCCCGCTTGGCGCTCGGTGTGGCCGCTACGCAGGGTATTTTGGACGAGCTGCTCGATCAGTTTCTCGATAAGCCTAAAAAGGTTGCGCCGCGTGTTCGCATGGCACTTCGTATCTCGGCCTTCGAGATGCTCTATCTGCATACGCCTGGCCGCGTTGCGGTGAGTCAGGGCGTTGAGCTGGTGCGCAGCGGAGCTAAGTCTGCCGCCGGTTTGGCCAATGCCGTGCTGCATAAGGTTGCTGACAATGTTGAGGACTTTGCAACGGCGTCCGATGTGGATGAGTCTGAGCGACGCTTGGTTCGTCTGTCGCGCCTGATGGGTCTGCCGCGTTGGCTGTGCGCTCGCATTATGGCATCGTTCGACACGCCTGAGGGTGCGCTTAACTTTGCCGGCAATCTGGCCCCCGCGCCGCTGGCCCTGCATGAGAACGCCTTTGCGAACAAGCCCGATCCGTTTATCTCCCAGCTTGTGGCACCAGTGTTCCCGGGTTGTCATGCGCCTGTCGATGCTCAGGTTACGGTTGCGTCGGGCGTATTTGAGCGCGCTGCTGCCGTGGCCTCGGATCTTAACGCCCAGCTCATCGCCACAGCTGCCACGCGTCCTGGAAGTTGCCTTGAGATTGGTGCCGGTCGCGGCACCAAGACCTATGTGATGATGTGCCAGGCCAAGCGTGCCGGCTATGAGCGTCAGCATACGGCGCTCGATCTGCATGATCGCAAGTGTGATCTGAATCTCGCTCGCCTGCATAAGGCCGGTATTCAGGGCGTTCGTACGGTTTCGGGTGATGCCTGCGAGCTTGATGAGGTGCTCACATCGTTTGATGCCATGCTTGGTGAGCCGGTTAAGTTCGACACGGTTTTTATCGATGCGCCGTGCTCGGGCACCGGCACCATGCGCCGTCATCCTGAGATCCCGTGGCGCCTGACCGAAAAGGACGTGACGGTTGAGCTGCCCAAACTGCAGCTGACGATGCTCAAGGAAGCTGCCGCGCGCGTGGCTGCCGGCGGAGAGCTCATCTATGCGACGTGCTCGGTCTTCGACGAGGAGAACACACAGGTGGTGGACGCGTTCCTTGCTTCTCCCGAGGGGGCCGACTTTAGTGTCGCACCGTTCTCCGAGGCGCAGATTCTGCAACTCCCCGAGTTCGATCAGGCCAAGAAGCTCGTATCCGTACGCCAGAACGATCGAGGCCTTTTCCAAAGTGTGCCGGTAAACGCCGACTCCTACGACGGCCACTTCTGCTCCCGCCTGGTCCACAAGTAACCACTAAGTTGCGGTGAAATAGGGATTGAATAGCGGCTTCTACCCGCCAAACAGTCCTTATTTCACCGCAACTCAGAAGGTCATGCGAGCGGAGATCACAATAGCGGTTAAGAGTGGTAAAAATATCCCCGTCTCATACTTGCTGTTATCAAAAGTAGGGCGGATTACGGGGCTAGATTGGTGATGCCCGACCACAGCAAATATGGCCTAAATAAAACCGCAGGTAGATGACTTGTTGAAATTTGCTACTTACCGGAATGGATAGAGGTTGTCAACTCAGCCCCGTAATCCGGCAGAGTTTTGAAATGATACAAACTTAGCATCAGCCCGAAATCTAATCTATAGATAATTTGCGGTGAAATAGGGATTGAAAGCCGCTTCTGCCTGCCAAACAGTCCTTATTTCACCGCAACTCATAAAGATGCCTGGGTAGCTAAAGAATCAGCCCCGCGATCGGTGCCGGTCGCGGGGCTATTTGGTTTCTAGTGG
>CABUQY010000064.1 GCA_902493915.1 uncultured Collinsella sp. | reverse complement strand
CGTCGTAGGCCACAAGCTGACGACCGGTCTCGATCTCGAAGTAGTACACGAAGATACCCTTGAGTGCCGCGCACAGCGGAATGGCAATGACCATGCCGATGGGGCCCATAAGCGCCGAACCGATAACGAGGGCCGTCAGGCTCATGATGGGATGAACCTGTACCGAGCTCTGCATGACCTTAGGCGAAATGACATTGTCGGTGATGTTTTGCGCCACCATCGTCACGATGAGCGTCCACAACGCCAGCATCGGGCTGAACATAAACCCGAGCACCGTGGCGATCGCAGCGCTCACCCAAGGACCGACAACCGGAACCAAGTGCATGATGCCGGTAAAGATGGCCATGAGCGCCGCATACGGATGCCCGATGATCGCAAAGCCGATAAAGGCCAGGATGCCACCGCAGATGGACGTCACGACCATGCCACGCATGTAACCGCCGACGGAACGCGAAAGAATGGCGACCATAAAGCGGTACGAGGTCTCCTTTTCCTGGCCGAGGATGGTGCAAACTTCGTGGTGCATGCGGAGATAATCGCAGGCAAGCCAGTAGGCAAGCACCAGGCCCAGGAAGATGACGAACAGCTGCGACGCCGTATTGGTGATGAGCGGGAACACGCCACGCCCAAGCTCAGCGGCAATCTGTGATACATACTTCGATGCCACAGTAACGAGCGACGACAGATTATCGTCCAAGTACTCCTTGAGCGGCGTGTTGTTGAGTGTCTTGGCACGCGAGACCATCTCGTTGAGGTCGCCACCCGCAGCGCGCAGTTGCTCGGGCAGACGGCTCAGGACTTCCATGATCTGGCCAAAGAGAATCGGCGACAGGACGCAAACGACGCCGACGAGCACGGCTACGACCACAATAAGCGCGATGAGCGAACCGATGCCGCGATTCACACCATGGTGCTCGAGCCAGTTAGTAATCGGCGACATCACAAAGGCGATGATGGAGCCGACAGCCAGAAACTCGATAACCGGTGCCAGGATACCCATGAGGTTGAAGATGACGGCAGCAATCACAATGCAGCCAACAACGGCCCAGATGCGCAGGGTCAGAATGCGGGTATCACGCAGTGTGCGGTCGGTTTGTTGGGGGTGCTCGCTCATGAACGAATCATCACTCCGTCGGGGTCGATCTTGTCCTGAATTTTCTTAAGCGTGCGACGCAGTAGGCGCGAAACCTGAACCTGGGAGATGCCCAGCTTCTTGGCAATCTCGATCTGGGTCATGCCCTTCACAAAGCGCAGCTCGATCACCTCGCGCTCGCGCGGCGAGAAATCGCGAATGGCCTCCTCGATCACCAGACGGTCGTCAGTAAAATCGAGCTCGTTGTCCTCGTCGGCATAGCGGTCGAGAATCGAAGGCGCGTCGTCGGAATCGGACGCACCAGGAGCCTCGATAGGCACCGAGGTGTAGGCCGAGGACGATTCCATGGCCTCGAGGACTTCATCGACGGTTACGTCCAGATATTCGGCGATTTCCTCGACCTTGGGCGAGCGCTGCAGCTCGTTGGTGAGCTTATCGGTAGCTTGGTTGACCTTGGCCGAGAGCTCCTGCAGGCGACGCGGTACGCGCACGCTCCAGCCCTTGTCGCGGAAATGGCGTTTGATCTCGCCCAGGATAGTGGGTGTCGCAAACGTCGTGAACTCGAGTCCGCGCTCGGGATCAAAACGGTCGATAGCCTTGAGCAAGCCCAGGTAGCCGACCTGCATGAGGTCGTCGAGCGGCTCGCCGCGGTTCTTAAATTTGTTGGCAAGAAACCTTACCAGGTTCATATGGGACATAACGAGCTGCTCGCGGGCGTCAGGATCACCGGTCTCCTTGTAGCGACGGAACAGCTCGCGGGTTTTCTCCTTGTCCCAAGCGGTCTTACCGCTCCGGGAACGTTCGGTCATATTAAATATCCGCCTTGAGGTCGAGGGATAACGTCAGGGGCGCCGTAGTCTTATCGTAGGAATCGCACACGCTTGCAAGAATGAGCTCGGCATACACCGCAGCCTGGTCATCTTCATCAACGGTGGCCTGATCGCCAAAGGTAAACGTCATGCCGACGTGGGTCTCGTCGACGTCGAATTTGATGGTGATGTTGTCGCAGTCAACCGCGGTGCATCCAAAGATAAAGGCTTCCTCGGCAGCCATGCGAATGTCCTCGATGCGATCAACGGACATAGAGCACAAAGCGCCGACGTTGGCGGCCGTCATGCGCACCAGGCGCGCGAAACGCGGGTCACCGGCAACGGACAGCGTAATGGGGCAGGTTGCTTCGCTACTCATCGCAGGACTCCTCGGAGGTCTCGGCGCTTGTATAGGTGTAATACTGAGCCGACTTGACCGCAGGCTTCTGAGCCGCATCCGCACCGTCGGCGGCCTCATCCTCAGCCTCGCCAATCAGGACGCGCTCGGTAGGCTGCTCGGCCTCCGCGGCGGCAGCGGCGAGCTTACGCTCAGCGTCAGCTGCAGGAGCCTTGACTTTATTGAAGAGCTTCTGCACGGCGCCGGCGGCAGAATCAGTCACGCTCGACACGGCACTGCTAGCCTCGGCCATGCTGCCCGTGACCTCAGAAATGTCGCGAACGACCGCCTCAACCTCAACGAGGTTGGACGTCAGGGCGTCGACGGCAGTCTTGCTCGACTTGAGCAGCGGCTCCATCTGCGCCAGCGCGGGCGTAAGCTCGTCAACGGCGCCATCGAGCTTTGCCACCACGGGCTGCGCCTCGGCGATGGTGTTGTTGAGATCGGTCACGGTCTTGTCGAGCGAATCGACAACAGTGCGGGTTTTGCGCAGGGTGAGCGCAAGCTCAACGACGGCCCACACGCCGGCAACGGCGAGCACCAGCAGGGCGATTTGAATGGGACTCATACAAGCCTCCCAAAGGAATCGAAATACAGACGCTTTTTATGGTACCCCAAAGGGAGCGGAACATGCCAAGGGCAGCAGCGTGGGACAAAATAATCAGTAGTGTTTGTCCCAGGGTCGATAACGGTAACGAGCTAGATATCACTATCACACCTGGGACAAACACTACTGATTATTTTGTCCCACGCCCCCCGCTTCAACGCCCTACTTCGGTGCGTTCCCGCTACGGTCGCGCTCGCTTTGCTCTACGCGCCATTCTTCCCAACCACGGCCGGCAGGCTGCCAAAACGCGCCGCGCTCCAGGCCTTCGGGCAAGTAACGCTGATCGACCCAACCTTCGGGATAATCGTGCGGATACTTGTAGACACCATACTCATCGCTACCCGGGCGATGACGGTCGCGCAGATAGCTTGGCACCTCGCGCAGACCGCTACTGTGGATATCGGCCAGTGCCGCATCAATGGACGCCTCGCAGGCATTGGACTTGGGCGCCAAGCACACATAGAGCGCAGCCTGTGCTAGGTTAATGCGGCATTCGGGGTAGCCAATGACCTCGGCAGACTTAAACGCAGCATGTGCCACCAGTAGCGCCTGCGGATCGGCGTTACCGACATCCTCGGAAGCCTGAATCATAATGCGGCGAGCAATAAACTTAGGATCCTCCCCCGCATCGATCATGCGTGCGAGCCAATAAATGGTGGCATCGGGGTCGCTGCCGCGCATGGACTTGATAAACGCACTGATGATGTCATAGTGCATGTCACCGTTTTTGTCATACGAAAACCCACGCCGCGGATTAGCGATCTTCACATCGTCGACCGTGATGGGATATCGCTCCCCTGCCGTCGGAATCGGCGTGCCCTCAGTATCGGGACGCGTCACGGCGATCTCGCTCGCCAGCTCGAGTGTCGTCAGGGCCGAGCGCGCATCACCCGCGGCCAGCGTGCAGATGGTCTTGACGGTGTCCTCATCGGCTGAGAACTTACCGTTCAAGCCCTGCGGCGCCTCGAGCGCGCGCTCAATGAGCGTGGCAATATCCTCGTCCTTCAGGTGCTCAAGCTCCACCACGCGCCCGCGCGATAACAGCGCCGAGTTGACTTCGAAGTACGGGTTCTCGGTCGTGGCACCGATCATAATGACGGTGCGGTTCTCAACTGCATGCAACAGAGCATCCTGCTGTGACTTCGAAAAGCGATGGATCTCGTCGATAAACAGAATGGTGCGGCGGTCGTACGTATTCAGGCGCGTCTTGGCCTCGTCAATCACGCGACGAAGATCCTTAACGGTGCCCGTTACGGCGCTGACCTCGACAAACTCACTCTTGGTATGGTTGGCGATGATATGCGCCAGCGTCGTTTTGCCCGTACCTGCAGGCCCGTACAGGATCACGCTCGACAGCACGTCGTGCTCGATCGCCGCGCGCAGCCACGAACCCTTGCCCACGGCCTTTTGCTGACCCACGTACTCGTCGAGCGAATTGGGGCGCATGCGCACCGCAAGCGGCGCATTCTTAAAGGAACGCTCGCGCGTCGAGGCAGAAAAGAGGTCGTCCATAGCCATCCCGTACATCCGTTAAAATCGTTGTTCACCAACAGTATACCGAAAAGATACGAACTACCGTTCGTTAATATAGGTACGATGCGGAAACTTCAGCCCCGGGAATAGCTTGCTCGTCAGCTCACAGAAATAGCCGTCCGTCATGCTCGCTATGTAATCCACCACCGATTGATCCCTGTCGTCCTGCCAGACATAGGTGCGATCGTAGTAGGAAAGCTGCTGCTCAATGCGCGAAATGTGGTGCTTAAAGATGTAAGAGGACTCGTCGCCTTCGTTTATATCCTGCAGGCAACGGTCGTAGAGCCTTTCGAAGGCCTCGCGCAGCTCAGCCTCGGAATCGCCCTCGATGCCGCCCTTGCTGTAGATCTTCTCGTAGTTCTCGCGCTTGGCCCGGCGAATCTCCTCAAACAGGTCCTCGCTCATCTCGATACGTGGTTTGCCGTAGCTATGCTCCACAATATCGATGGAAGCGTGCGCGAGGATCCAGCTGTTGTAGGCGCCACCCCGGCCGTCATCAAAAGCGTCTGGTTCAAGCAGGCCCGCCGCGATAGCATCCTGACGATCGCGGCCGACGTAGGCGAGGATATCCGAGATGCGCACCACGCAGCCCTCGAGCGTCATGGGTCGCAGGTGCTCAATGGCACTATAGCCCGTGGCGATACAGTCCTCGACCGTCTGGTCAAACTGGTCAAAGGATGCCATGTCCGACAGCTCAAACACGCGCTGCTCGTACTCGCCGTTGTGACACAGCACGCCGTCGAGCGTCTGGAGCGACACGTTGCGGCCATAGAGCGCATCGAGTACGCGCACCGACTGCACATTATGGAAAAAGAAGCGTCCGGTGCGCTCGTGATAGATATCGTTGAGGAAGCGCTCGCCGGCATGTCCAAAAGGCGTGTGTCCCAGGTCGTGGCCCAGACCGATCGCCTCAATCAGATCGCAGTTGAGCCCGAGGGCGCGACCGATATCGCGCGCGATGCGCGAGACGAGCTGAACATGCAGGCCACGACGAGAGAGATCATCGTTGCTGCGGAAACTAAAGACCTGCGTTTTTCCTGCATAACGGCTGTATGCCGGTAGATGGAGAATCTTCTCGGTATCGCGCATAAAGCTGGGGCGCATCAGTGTGCCTTTGTCCGCATCGCGATCGACACGACGAATGACCTGGTCGTCGTTGCAACGATACGGATTGACCGCGCCCGATGCACGATCGGCGGCAATGCGCTCGATAAGCTCGGGCGACAACGCCGAGGGGATACGGTCCATGCGCGCCTTAATGGCGGCCGTTTCTTGAATAGTTGCCATGGCATGCTCCTTAAGAAGGATGCGCAATCGGTTACAGCGTACAGCCCACGACCTCGATTATGGCAAAAATCGGCACCAAAAACGGTAGCAATGGCAGGGACCGCGATTTTGTGATGAGGCAAGCGATGGCAAGGACCGGGAGCGCGGCGGCAAATGCCACGATACCGCCCATGGGATCGAGCGTGCAAAGCGCGAAGAGTGCCTTGGCGTCTCCCATGCCTATGCCCGGGGTCTGGCGAAGGCGACGCCAGAGGGACTCAGTCAGCACGAGAGCAAGGTACACGATGACAGCAGGACCAGTGTGGTCAAGTGCCACGTTAACGCCCTTGTCCAGCCATACGCCCGCGAACGCCGCCACGGCACAAGCCCCGGCAAGCTCATTGGGAAAGCGACGCTCACGCGCATCGATGATGGCACCGGCGACGGCGCACAGCCAAAACGGGATATAGACCATCGAACACCTCCTCGCGTTTCGGCCTCAAAGCAAAAACCACCACAAAGGTGCCTGTCCCCGTTGTGGTGGTTTTGATGGTAGTTATTTGGCGCCTTGCATGACCTCGTCGAGGGTAACGCTGACGGCGTGCTGCGTCGGGACCCAGTCGACCTTTAGGAACAGCGCGGCAACCGTAATGGGGATATAGCTGAACATAAAGATCGGGAAGGTGAAAAGATTAGTCACCAGACGCCATTTTTGTGTGCAGTGAATGTGCTTGTACTCAAAGATGGTCGTGAGTAGCGCCAGGATAAAGAAGGTCTGGTACATCATCGCGAACGTCATAATGAGCGAAGCCGCGCAAGCCTGCATCTCGACCTCGGTGGCCAAAAAGCCGTGCGAAAGACCGCCCACGATGAGGAAGGTCGCGTTGGCGAGCATGGAGATCAGGGACAGCAGCATGCCCGGAGCGATGGTCATAAACATGTCGTACGCGGCAAAGCGATGATAGCGGAACGTCGATTTGACAAGATGCTTGCCATAGGTAAAAAAGACCTGGTAGAAGCCCTTGGTCCAGCGCATACGCTGCTTCCAGGATGCCTTGAACGTCACGGGTTGCTCGTCAAAGAACTCCGCAGGCGCATAACCGATGCGAATGCCGTGAATGGCGCAGAACGTGGTGAACTGA
This sequence comes from uncultured Collinsella sp., assembly GCA_902493915.1. GTDB lineage: Bacteria > Actinomycetota > Coriobacteriia > Coriobacteriales > Coriobacteriaceae > Collinsella. The sequence goes on along the minus strand of CABUQY010000064.1, from coordinate 2,117 downwards.
ATATCCTCGGTCAGCGTATGGAACTGCCAACCGTGCATGCCCTCGATAACGCTGGCGGAGATGAGGTAGCCCGAACCAGAGACAGCGCAAGAAGTCTTGCAGATGTTGCGCGCGTTATTGAGAAAGCGCGCCTCGCGCAGGTACCAAGTAGCATTAGCTGCCGAGATCCACGAGCTGCCAAAATTCTTGGAGTTACGATAGCTCGTGACCACATGGAAGCCCTGGTCAAAGGCATCGTTCATCTTGGAGACGTAATCGCGGGAGATGACGTTATCGGCATCGAAGATAAAGTAGCCCTCGAACGTGTCGGGATACTCGTTAAGGATACGGTCGAAACCAAAGTCCATGACCCAGCTCTTGCCCTTGCGGGCAAGGTCATTGCGCTCGTAAACAATGGCACCGGCCTCGCGCGCGAGCTGCGCCGTGTTGTCGGTGCAGGCATCGGCGACCACGAAGACCTCGATAAGCTCGGACGGATAATCCTGATCCTTGATGGAGCGAACAAGGTTGGCGATCACGGCCTCCTCGTTATGCGCCGCGATAAAGAAGGCATAACGATGGAGCTTTTTGGCCTTAGGGGGCGCGACCTCACCACGAAGAGCGCCAATGACAAAGAAGACCACCTGGTACAGAAAACAGACCGTGAGCAGCGTGACGACAATCTGGTTGAAGATCACGATGGGTGTGTTGGTTTGTAAAAAGGCGAGCATGCAGGCTCCCAGCAACGCGTTACGTAAACAACCGTATATCTTACCGCAGGCTTACCGAGTTCAAGAAACCACCTAATACTGGCTAGGCTTCGAGAAGGCCAAGCTGCGGGACGATGTCGTCGCCGGCGGCCGTGCGACCGAGCGAGCGCGGAGCCAGATCGTCGAGAACCGCAGCGAGATCCCACGGCAACTCGTCGCGGCACTCAATGCGCTCCCCCGTCACGGGATGGTCAAACGCCACGCGCCAAGAATGGAGGAACTGCCTGGTCAAACCATGATCGGCACGGGCATCGCACTTGCCGTAGAGCGGATCGCCCACGCAGGCGTGATTGATATGGCGCATGTGCACGCGAATCTGATGCGTGCGTCCGGTAAACAGATGACACTCGACGAGCGTATAGCCGTCGTCGAAGCGCGTGGAATCAAAGCGCTCGAGCACCTTGAAAGTCGTGATGGCCTGACGCGCAAAGGGGTCATCGGAAACCGCCATCTTCACGCGGTCGCGCGTCGATCGGGCGATACCGGTGTTGATAGTGCCCTCGTCCATGGCGATGTGCCCGTGAACGAGCGTGATATAGCGACGGTCCAGCGTGCGCGTGCGGATGAGATTTTGAAGCGCGCGCTGGGTGTCGTCGTCTTTTGCCGCGAGCATAAGGCCCGAGGTATCGCGATCCAGGCGATGCACGATGCCGGGGCGGTCCTCACCCTGCACAGTACCAAGATGATCGATGCCGCAGTGGTAGACCAGAGCGTTCGCAAGCGTGCCGCTCTCGTGGCCATGGGCGGGATGGCACACCAGGCCGCGCTGCTTGGAGAGCACGATGAGGTAGTCGTCCTCGTAACGGATATCGAGGGGAATGGCCTCAGGAATCACGTCAGTCGGATCGTGCGGCTCGGGCAGGTCGACCGAGATGCGGTCACCGGAGCGCACGGCATACTTTTTTGACAGGCAGGTCTCGCCGTTCACGATTACGGCACCGCCCTCGATCAGATGCGCGCAGGCAGAGCGCGTGGGACAGCCATCGTTGGCGCCCAAATAGGCGTCAAGACGCTGACCAGCGGAATCGTCGGCAACAAGAATATGGATGTCGGCCATTAACGCTCATTCCTTTCGCGAATCTTGCGGGCACGCTCCCCACGCTGCTTGGCTTTGCGCTTGGCGCGGGCCTCGTCACGGGCGTTAAGCTCGGCGGTCGCATCGACTTCGCGAGCGGCGGGACTCAAGAACATGTAACCGATGAGGGCAAGCACGACGCCCAAGGTAATGCCGATATCGGCCACATTGAAGACGGGGAAGTCGATGAAGGTGGTGGCAATAAAATCGGTCACGAAGCCAAAGGCTAAACGATCGATAGCGTTGCCGATAGCACCGCCCGCAACCATCGCCATGCCCACAACCTCAAGATG
>CABUQY010000063.1 GCA_902493915.1 uncultured Collinsella sp. | reverse complement strand
TTGGTGTCCAGATGGCACATGTCGTCGCGTACCGTCGTGCGGCCGTTGAGGCCTTCTTCAATTACATGCCAGCCCTCGCCTAAGTCACGTTGGGCCACGCCGCACCAGCGTACATCCCGCGCATAGCGCACCGCGGTGCCGTCGCGCATGCCCGCCGGATCGTAACCATAGGTGTTGCTGTCGCCAAAGCATAGAATGTTTTTCATCGTAAGCCCCTCGCTCAGTAAAAAGCCGACGGAAGCAGCCTCTCCCGTCGGCTCGACCTATCTGTCAGCACGTACCGATTACAGGTACTTGCGCCAATCGTCCTCGTCCTCATCATCCTCGGTAGCAGCCTGGGCCTGCTCGGCGGCGCGAGCTGCCGCAGCGCGAGCGGCAACCTGGGCATAGGACTCCTCGTTGCGCTCGGGGAAGTTAGCCAGCACGTGCTCGAACTTGGCAAAATCCTCATCCCAGCGCGTAGAAGGCACGGCAAAGAAGACTTGCTTGACCTTAAAGTCGCCCGACGCGAGCTCCTTGCGGAAGAGCTCGGCCACGGTCTCTGCGTCAAAGCCGTTGTTGTCGCAGCCCCAAGCGCCCAGCACGAGCTTCTCGCGACCTAGCTCGTCGCAGATGGCAAGCACAAAGCGGATGCGGTCGCGCAGGGCATCCAGCAGAGCATCGTCGCTCACGCGATACTCCTGGCGGGCGCGCTTAACGTTGGGCGCGGCGGCCACGATCACGTCGGCGTATGCATGCACGTGGTTGCGGTCGAAGCGCACCGCAGGCACCACCAGCGCACGGTTTCGGTAAAGCTCGCAGTTGATGTTGCGGCGACGGTTCTCACCGTACCATTTGCGCTGCTTATCGAGAACGTTGTACAGATACGAATCGGCGCACAGCGTGGCCTCCTGGCCCAGATAACCCTGAATATAGCCACCGCCCGGGTTGGTAAACGAGGCAAAGGCGAGCACGGCCATGTCGCAGAACTGCGCATAGCCACGACCGTTGTCCAGGATGGCCTGCGTGGCGGAGGCATCGAGCACGGTGACCTCGGGCAGAACCGGAGCGGGCTCCTCAGCAGGCGCGGACTCAGCTTCAGCGATTTCCTCGGCAGGCTCCTCGACGGGCTCAGGCGCTGCCTCGGTCTCGGGCGCCGCCTCGGTCTCGGCAGCTTCCGCGCCCTCGACGTCCTCGGCAACCTGTTCTTCGGTGGCCACAGCACTCTGAACCTTGGCCTTCATCGCCGCGACAAAGCCGGCAGGCATACCGTCAAACTCGCGAACACCGGCAAGCGAACGCTCGATATCCTTGGCGCACGCTTCGGACACAGTTGCCACGTGACGCTCGGCGGCCTTGGCACGGGCCTCGCGCTTGGGATTGGGCTGACCCGCGCGATTAGACCTGCGGTTACGGTTCCTGTTGTCGACGTCTGCCATAAGTGGTCACCTTTCCTGTCGCTGCCGCTATCGGCTTTTTCCATCCATGATACCCCGCCGCGTACAAAAAAGACGGCCCCGAAGGACCGCCTTTCGCATCGATTTACACGCACGGCAAGCACCGCCGCAATTCGCCACTAGTCGCGACGGCCAAGGATGTTCAGGATGCGCAGGAACACGTTGATAATGTCCACGAACAGATTGGACGCCATGAGCACGGCGTTGGGCAGCGTAGGCGGCACTGTCGTGGCAACATAGGTGTCGTAGCCAATAAAGCCGGCGAACACCACGATCACGATCAGGTCGGTGATGGTCTGCGAGACGCCCATGAACATCAGCACGATCTCAACCAGAATAGTGGCGAGCAGAATGCCAAAACCGATGCCATATACGCGCTGGAAGAACTTGGGGAAGGTCACGCCCAACGCGCCAAAGACAAAGGTGATGGCGGCCGTGGCGATAAAGGCAGTGTTGATGGTGGGCAGGTCGTAGTTGGCAAGGCCAAACGACGCGGTCAGGCCAAAGGTACTCGCAAAGATTACATAGCCCACAAGGGACAGGCCCACGGACTGCTTGCTGGCGGCGGCCGACATCATGACCATGCCGACGATGGTCAAAATAAACGAGCCAAAGACCAGCGGCAAGGCGGCGCCGCTCATCATCATGCGCGCAAACGACATGGTGCTCGTAAAGTAGGCGCCGGCGCCCATGGCGCAAAAGCCCAAGAAGATCAGGGCAGACATGGCGAGATTGTACGCGCGCGGCGACATCTCCTTGGCGCGGCTTGCGCCGCTCTCGACGGGGCCGTTCTGATAGCCCTGGATATCGTTCATAGGTTCGTCCTTTCAAAAAGCGCCACAAATAACGGCGCAGTAGCTGACAAGATTCCTGCCATTGTACCCGAACGCCGTGCGTCCTTACCTACGGCGCTCGCCCTCAAGCGTACGATCAAACGCCCAGACCCACCAACGCATCACGTGGGCCTGCGAGCCGTCCGGCCGTCCGCACGCCTGGTCCTCCAGATACAACTCGGTCGTATGCCCGCCAAAACGCACCTTATAGGTCGCCGTACGGATGCCGTGAACCGTCAGGCCAAACCCGGTGGTCGAGATAATTTCGTCGATTGTAAAACAACGGCCGTCGACCCAGCAGACGGTAACCGGCACGACTTGTCCGCCCGCAAGGATGCGGGCCACGACGTCCACATACTGCTTGTGCACGCGCCGAGTTTTGCCATCTGTCTGTCGATATTCCATGCCCCCATTATCGAACGCATGTTTGTATATTGTAAAGCGAACAGACTGTGGTTTTGGAGTGTCGGAGCGAACGCGCGTGTCCGCATGGCGTGATAGCAAAAAGAACACCCACGGTCAACAGGGCTAATATTCAATTTTAGTGCCAAAAAATTACTTCTCCCATCAGAACTCGGCAAAGAAACCCGCAGGAGGTGATACGATTTATCATGTTTTTGTAACGTGTCTGCAAACTTCGAGAAAGCCCATATATGGACGTAACGTTCTCAACCTTCCTCGGCCAAATCGTGTCGAACCCAGTCCTTGCCGTCACCGTGATCCTCGCGTTGGGCGCCATCTTCGTCAATGGATGGACCGACGCGCCCAACGCCATCGCGACCTGCGTCACTACGCGTTGCATGCCCGCCCGCGCCGCCATTCTCATGAGCGCCGCATTCAACTTCCTCGGCGTGCTCATCATGACGCACTTTAATGCGAGCGTCGCCAACACCATCTCACATATCGTCGACTTTGGCGGAAACAGCACCATGGCGCTCGCCTGCCTGTGCGCGGCCCTGTTCTCCATCGTCGTCTACGGCGCCACAGCGTCGCGTTTTGGCATCCCCACCTCGCAAAGCCACAGCCTTATCGCCGGCCTGACCGGTGCCGCTATCGCCCTCGGCGGCGCGAGCAGCGTCAACGTCCACGAGTGGATGAAGGTCATCTACGGCTTGGCGCTCTCCATCGGCCTGGGCTTTGTCATGGGCTGGGTCCTGTGCAAACTCGTCTCGATTCTTTTCGCCGCCGCCAACAGGCGACGTGCCAATGTCTTCTTTAAATACGCTCAGATCGCGAGCGCTGCGGCCATGAGCTTTATGCACGGCGCGCAGGATGGACAGAAGTTCATCGGCGTGCTCTTTTTAGGCGTGGCCTTCGCAAACGGCCAGACCAGCGTCGGCGATGCCGGCATCCCCATCTGGATTATGCTGCTGTGCTCGGCCACCATGGGTATCGGCACCAGCGTCGGCGGCGAGCGCATCATAAAGTCCGTCGGCCAGAGCATGGTTAAGCTCGAGAAGTATCAGGGCTTCTCCGCCGACCTCGCGGGCGCCGCGAACCTGCTGCTTGCCACCCTTACCGGCATCCCCGTGTCCTCCACACACATCAAGACCTGCGCCATCATGGGCGTCGGTGCCGTCAAGCGCCTCTCGGCCATCAACTTCGGCGTCGTTAAGGACATGATGTTCACCTGGTTCTTCACCTTCCCCGCCTGCGGACTCATCAGCTTTGTCATGGCCAAGCTGTTCATGATGTTCCTCTAGTCAAACCGAACGTCCATCTGGACCGCAACACTTCGCCCACCCGTCTTCGCCTCGAAAGGACCCACCCATGGCTAAGAAACCCGATTCGTTCTACTTTGACAACTACGTCGCCTGCGCCGACCTCGCCGTCCGGGCCGCCGAGCTGCTTACCCAGATTTTTGAGAACTTCGATCCCGCGCAGATTCACGACATGCTCAATAAGATGCATGCGATTGAGCATGCGGCAGACAAGAAGCACCACGAGCTCGAAGACGCCCTGCTCACCGCCTTTATCACCCCGCTCGAGCGCGAGGATCTGGATCTGATGAGCTGCGCGCTCGACACCGTGCTCGACCGTATTGAAGGCGTCGTGCAGCGCGTCTACTTCACCAACATTCAGAGCATCCATCCCGACGCCATCGTCATCGCCCACAAGGTGACTGACGCCTGCCGCGCCATGAAAGACCTGATGGTCGAGCTTCCCAACTACCGCAAGTCCAAAACGCTGCGCGAGCTGGTCATCCAGATCAACACCATCGAGTCCGAGGCCGACGAGCTCTACATCAACGCTATGCGCAACCTGCACGTCAACGGCAAGGACCCGCTCGAGGTCATCGCCTGGCGTGACGTCTACGCATTCCTGGAGTACTGCGCCGACTGCTGCGAGAATGTGGCCGATGTCGTGGATTCGATTGTCATGAAGAACAGTTAATTGGGGGTACGTATCCCACCGGTCGCGGGCCCGACCACTAATACCTTTTTCACTCCGGCTGCAAGCAGAGTCGTTCAAAAGCGGTTAATTAGTAGTACGCGTCCCACCGGCGAAGGCCCGGCACCTATTTGCTTTCTCACTCCGGCTGCGTGGCAGAGTCGTTCGAAAGCAAATAGGTGTCGGGCCTTCGCCTTACGTATCACCATTGGGAACCTGGGCTAATAGGCGGAATGCATGGTGGCTTTGGTTGAAAGCGTCTTTGGCATCAGTCATGACTTTGGGCAGCGCTGAGCGTTTGGCTGAATGTTGCTCTGGGTACCCTTTGGTTGTCTTTTATTTCGTTATTAAATTGTTGGAGGGCTTGTATGTCTTATTTGGATCTGGCTCGGGGTCGGTATTCTTGTCGTGAGTTTGAAGATCGGGCTGTGGAGCAGGCTGTGGTGGATGCCATTGTTGAGACTGGGCGTATTGCTCCTTCTGCTTGCAATAATCATCCTTCTCGTGTGATGGTGTTGGATACGCCTGAGCTTCTGGAGAAGGCTGCTGCTTGTCAGCCTCGGTTTGCTCGTGATGGGTCCATCTTTGGCGCACCGCTTGTCTTCCTTATTTGCAGCGTTACCGATGATGCTTGGGTGCGCCCGTATGATCAGATGAATTCCAGCGAAATCGATACTTCAATCGTCTGCGATCAGATGATGATGGAGGCCACCGAGCAGGGCCTGGGAACGTGCTGGGTATGCCATTTTAAGCCTGAGGTGGCACAAGAGCAGTTCAATCTGCCCAAGGGCGTCTATCCCTATCACATGCTCGTCTGTGGCTATCCTGCCGACCACATCGCCGATCCCGAGCATCGCGAGGCCCGCACCATTTCCCTCTCCGACTTCCTCCTCAAGTAGATTTTTGGGACATGCCTTAAAACCTACCCTTGACCGCTCACCCGTTCGCCGAGTTCTGCGCCACTATGTGCAGGGCTCGGTTTTTTATGTTACGCACCCCGGCACAGTCATAAAAAAGGACCCGCAAGCTGCGGGTCCTTTCGAGGCACTAAATTGTAGGCCGAATGTTAGTCCAGGTCGTCGGCAGCGAAGTTGTCGATCGGGGCGAAGGGATCGGCCACGGGGACAACCGGGTCAGCGACGGGCAGCGGCTCGGCGGGAACAGCCACCGCAGGAGAAGCGGCAGAACCGACCGGCGTAGAGGCCATGAGGTCGGCCGGGAAGGAGTTCTGGGCATCGTCCATAAAGTGCTGGATGAGCTTGAGATACTCGGCCTTGAACTCCTCACGGGAAGCCTTGAGACGATCGATCTCCTCGAGCTCGGCCTGCTTCTCGGTCAGAGCCTGGCGGATAACCTCGCGGGCCTTGGCGTCAGCCTCGTTGCGGATGCGCTCAGCGTTCTCATTGGCATCGTTGACGATGGTCTCAGCGGTCTGCTGGGCAGCGATCAGGGCAGCGGAAATCTGGCGCTCCTGAGCGGAGAAGTCAGGGGCGGGAGCAGCCACGGGGGCGGCAGGAACGGCCTGGTCGGCGGTATCCTGAGCCTGGGCAAGCTGAGCCTGTGCATCGGCAAGCTGCTGCTCGGTAGCAGTCAGACGACCCTTAAGGTCAACGATCTTAGCGAGCATAGCGTCAACCTCGGAAGACAGCGTCTCCAAGAAGACGTCGACCTCGGCAGGATCGTAGCCACGCTTGGCCTCAGAGAAAGTCTGAGCCTGGATGTCTGCAGGGGTAATAGCCATAACAAGTCTCCTTTTTCATCGCCTCGGCGCTACACGCCCGACGTAAGTTACTAAGTCAGTTCTACACGAGTATACCTATAAGAAGCTGCAGAACCAGCCTCTGCACCAACTGCAACGCAATAATCGCAACGACCGGCGAAAAATCGATACCGCCCATCGGCGGGATGAAACGACGGAACAGGTTGAGCCACGGACCGCACACGCTATCAAGCACCGCGGCAATATCCTGAAGCAAACCACCCTGCTTCATGGGAATCCACGTCATAAAGCAGTAGACGATAATGAGCGTGGAATAGAAGTTGAACAGCGTGTTGACCAGCTGGACGATAGTGTAGATGTTGATGGGAATCTCCTCGTCTTGTCTTTACTTAAGGTAGCCGTCGGCACGAAGCTTCTTGAGATCGGAATCTTTGACCTCGCAGCCGGCGGGCAGCACCATGAACACGCGGTCGCCCACCTCCTTGACCGTGGCACCCAGACCGCAGGCAAAGCCGTAAGAGAAGTCCAAGACGCGCTTGGCCACTTCGGTGCGTACGCCCACAAAAATCAGTGCGACAGGCTGCTTGGTGCGAACGCGGCGCACCACGGTCTCCACGTCGTCATAGCTCTCGGGGCGCAGGACATAGGCCGGCAGCTGCGGCGTGGCGTTGATGATATTGCTCGCATAGGCCGAGGCATCGCTCGGTGCAGGCGCGGGTGCAGCGGCGGCACGGGCGCGGGTATTCTCGGCGTAGCTCGACGGCGTGTCATAGGCACCAGGACGATAACCGCTCGCAACACTGTCCTGCGAGCGCGAAGGCGGGTTATACGTCGTGGCATGGCGGGAGTCATCGCCGACCAGCTGACCGGAGCGCGTATACACGGCAACCGACTCAGCTTCACCGCGGCGCGTCTGACCAAGCAGGCCGTTGCTCGGCTCGTCCTGGGTGTAGAAGCCCTCGCCCGAGGCACCGCTGTAACCGTTATTCTGGTAGCCGTCGTCATAGCCATCATCGTAGCCGTAGTCGTCGTCCTGACCATAACCCTGGTCGTAACCCTGCTGGCCGCCCAGGTGCATCTTATTTTTAATCTCGTCAAGGAAGCCCATGGTTGTGTCCTCTCGCGGTTTAGTGCAGGCGCCCCGATAATCAGTGCGCACTTCAGAGCCTTATTTTACTGCAAACTCCGGGCTAAATACTACCCTGCCCAGGCGAACGAGCGTAGAGCCCTCCTCAAGGGCAGGCTCAAAGTCCTCGCTCATACCGCAGGAAAGCTCGGGCAGGTTCAAATCGGGATGCGCCGCCTCCAGCTCATCCCTCAGCTCACGAAGCCCCGCAAAGGTGCGGCGTGCCACATCCTTATTCCCCCGGGGCGCCATAGTCATAAGCCCCTGTACGCAAATTCCCTCAAGTTCCGCAAGCTCACCCGCGGCAGCGCGAATCTCATCGGGCGAAAAGCCTCCCTTCGACTCCTCACCACTCACATTGACCTCAATGAGCACACGCTGGGGGCCGGCGAGCTCGCCTGCCTCAATCTTGCGAACAGCACGGCTCGAGATCGCCTGCGCCAGATGCAGCGAACCCACCGAGTGAATCAGCTCGGCTGAGCCCAGCACCGCATTGATCTTATTGGTCTGCAGGTTGCCGATCATATCGAAGCGCACCTCGGGCAGCTCCGGATGCTCCGCCAGACCCGTGAGCTTGCGAACCAGCTCCTGCGGGCGATTCTCAGCAAAATGGCGATACCCCGCCTGGATGGCGGCAACGGTCTCATCGACACCAACGGTCTTGGACACGGCAATGAGGCGCGCGGCGTCGTGGGGACGGCCTGCGCGATCGAGCGCCGCATAAAAACGTTCCAGAATCTGCTCGCGGCGAGCGCGCATCAAGTCCAAATAGTTATCCATTGCCAATCGCCTCCGCTGACAGCCAAACAAGTAGTCCCATGCTATCGCAAGAGCGCGGCCCCGCATGTGCAAGGCCGCGCTCACTTAGGTATTTACAATCTTTCGACGAACGGAATTACTTACTCCTCGTCGTCCTCGCCATCGTCCTCGTCCTCAAGATGATCGAGCAGGTAGCGAAGACCCTCGCTGACCTCGTTAGTGGGCACCTTGGCAACGTAGCGAGCGTCGACGGCGGGCCTCATGATAACACCCTCGCCCGAAGGCACGCGCATGCTCTCGAGCTCATCCTCATCAGTGCAGGCGATATCACCGGCAGTCATACGCTGTCCGGTCAACAGGAAGGTCAGACGGCAGGCGGCATCGATGGAAATCGAGGCGATGCGATCGAGATAGCGCGATACCATGATGGCGCGGCGCAGGTCGTCATAGTTGCTGTCGTCGTCCATAAAATCGCCCGTGTCCATGCGGTTAAAGGTGCGGAAGAACTTCTCGTACGCCGCATGCACCGGCTCGTCCTCGACGGCCAGGTTGCAGATGATGGACATGTCGTTGGTGACGAGCGCGGAAAGCGACGAACCCAGCACCTGATAAACAGCCTCGGCCTCGGCCTCAACCGTACCGACGAGCTCCTGGGGCAGCGAGATGTCTGCCTTGACCATGTGACGCGTGGCGCGGCAGATCTGGCGAACCTTATCGGTCATGCGCTGCAGGTTAAAGTCGACGTAGATGATCGTCTGCAGCAAGCGGAAGTCGGAGG
>CABUQY010000062.1 GCA_902493915.1 uncultured Collinsella sp. | reverse complement strand
CAGCAGGTCAGTGGGTCATCGTCCCGGCATTCAGCATCAGGGTAGCGCTGCGACGCGGAAATCGCGCGCCGTTGCCGCGCCCCGCAGTGCCCGCTTCCCCCGAGAACAATTATCAGTGCAGGTAGAACGCTTGCGGTTTTTCATGAAAAGCGGCTATGGTCGGGGTATCGAGTCAAACGTAGTAGATGGCCCGATTTCGTGGCGAGCGTTACCAACTGATCCCCCGGGGACGGAGGAAAACGGATCATTTTGACCTGTTGGCTCCGAGTCGCACCCGTTTTCCTGCGAAAACTTTCGTGTCTCAACTTCGGTGAGACATTTGTCTCACGCCCAAAATCAAATCTGGAACGTGTGTCACCTGCCCTAATTGTGTCTCATTTCATAACTTTAGGCTGATGCAAGGTTTGAGACAGTGAGAAGGGAGACGCGATGAGTAAGTACACGAGGGGTCTCTTGGCGGTGATACTGGCCGTAGTGCTGGTGTTGCCAGCCGCAGCATTCGCCATGCTGCCCGAGGCCAACGCCAGGTCCAGCACGGGAATGGACGGACCGATAATGACCGGAAAGGTCGTCGACCCCGATACCAGCGGACGCTGGGAAATCTGGGCGGCAGGCCACGGCGGCAATAAGGTAACGACCCAAAACGTCGGCCGAATCTGGACCGATAAGACGGTCAAGGCAACCGGGGAAAACGAAGAGTCGGACTTTTTGACCACGCTTTCGGCGATGTCCTCGACGTCTAATTCAACCGTGACAGTCACCACGCCACTTGACATCGTGATGGTGTTGGATGCCTCCGGCTCGATGGATGATCCTATGGGTGGCGGAGATCGCACCAAGCGTATCGATGCACTGAAGAGCGCTGCGAACAGCTTTATCAATACCATCGCCAAACAAAACGAGGCTATCGAGGGCGTTGATAGGCAGCATAGGGTTGCCATTGTTAAGTTTGCGGGTGATAAGACTGATGAGGTCGGCAATGACACGTACTATCAAGGCCAATACAAGTACAACCACTCGCAGGTAATGAAGGGTTTGACCGATTGCTCCGGCGGCAACGTGAAAGCTCTTAAGGATACAGTTGCTGGAATCAAGCCAAGCGGTGCTACGCGTGCCGACTATGGTCTGGAACTGGCCGGGGATATCACTTCTGGTCGCGCAGATGCCAAGAAGATCGTTGTGTTCTTTACCGACGGCAAGCCAACGAGCTACAGCGAGTTTGATTCTGGCGTCGCCGATGCTGCCGTGACGGCTGCCAAGAACATGAAGGACAGCAAGGCCACCGTTTATACCATCGGCATCTTTAGTGGAGCGGACCCCGCTGCCGATCCCTCGAAAAAGGGGACAAGCGACGTCAACAAGTTTATGCACGCCGTGTCGAGTAATTATCCCGATGCCACGTCGTATGCGAGCGACGAGCTTGGCACACGCGCGGAAAACTCCGACTACTACAAGTCGGCGACCAATGCTGAAGAGCTCAAGAAGGTCTTCGACGACATCTCACAGGCCATCACATCGGAGCCGCCTTATCCGACCGAAATCCATAAGGGCTACGACGAGACCAAGTCCGGCTACATCACGTTTACCGACGAGCTGGGCGACTTTATGCAGGTCGACGGATTTACCGAAGTCGTCATCAACGGCATGTCGTTTACCAAGGCGAGCAAGACGGTCAACAAAGAAACCAATACCGACACCTACGAGTTTTCCGGCAAGGCAAAAGACCTGCTCATCACCGTGCAGCGTGCTGGCGATGACAATCCCCGGAAGGGCGATATCGTAACGGTTAACATTCCTGCGTCGTTGATTCCGCTGAGTCACTTTAAGACCGTAGACGGCAAGCTTTCGGTCGACAACGTTAAGCCCATTCAGGTGAAGTATGCCTCGAGCGTGAAGAGCGCCGCACTTGACAACCTGTTTACGCCCGAGAAGGTAGCAGGGCTCAAGAACTACATCGAGCATAATACGACTGTCGTTGACGGCACCAAGACCGTGAGCTTCTACGCGAACAAGTGGAGCGGTGGTGCGCTGGGTGATACGGTTGCGACCTTTGAGCCGGCCGACACCAACCGCTACTACTACTTCCAGAAGCAGACTCCCATTTACGCGGATAAGGACTGCACGCAGCCTGCAAAGAATTCGCTGGCAGATACTGGCACCTATTACTACAAGGATGAGTTTGAGGAGCGGGGCTCGAACGGCGAGGCCAAGCCCGCCACTGCTGTCATCGAGTTTGTCGGCGGCGACGCAGCGAAGTTTGACGGCGCTCTTGTTGCCGACGAGGACGGCAACCTTTCGTTTAGCGTGGGAACCGCGCGTTTGGCCTTTATCGATGAGCTCCACACTACCAAGGGCAGCGTGGGCGGCAACAGCACTGGTACCGCGACCGACGTTCTCAACCCCAAGTGGAACAACGTGTCTGCCAAGGCGACCGCGACGCATGTCAATTCCTACCTGGGCAACAACGGCAAGATCAGCTTTGCGTATGACATGACGCCGGCAATGGTGAACACCAAGGCCAGCTTTGGCCTGACCAAGGTGCTCAAGGGTCGCGACTGGACGAATGCTGACGCGTTTGAGTTTGGCCTGACATCCGAGAGCGGCGCCCCGATGCCTGCGGCTAGGACTGCGACCGTGCGCAAGGCTGACCTGGACCAGGGCAAGGCTGCCATCGACTTCGGCACGATCGAATACACCGAACCTGGCACGTACGTCTACAAGGTCAGTGAAAAGCATGCCGGGACCACGATTGACGGCATCGCCTACAGCAAGAACGTCGCGGAGATCACCGTGACGGTAGCGCCCGACAAGAAGGGTGAGCTGAGCGCTGGCGTGAAGGTGACCTCGGGCGAGACCGAGTTCAAGAACGTTTACGCCACGAATCCTGTTGAGTCCAGCGTCACCGACCAGATTACCGTGACCAAGTCTCTGACCGGGCGTGACCTTACGGCCGACGAGTTCAGCTTTGAGCTGCTCGAAATCATTGACAAGGAAGTTAAGCCTGTCGAGACCGTTAAGAACGCCGCCGACGGCAAGGTGACGTTCAGTGCCATCAAGTACACCGAGATCGGCCAGCACACCTACAAGCTGCATGAGGTTAAGGGCAACGCCGGCGGTATTGACTACGATGACGCGGTCTACACCATCGTGACGACCATCGCCGATAACGGCAAGGGCCAGCTGGTTGCCACGCACGAGCTGAAGGACGCCAAGGACGTCAAGAGCATCGAGTTCAAGAACGCCTACACCACGAATGCTACCGAGGCATCGCTTGCGGGTATCAAGAATCTGCAGGTTGACGACGCTCTGACCCCGGCTGATATCACCGGCAAGTTCACCTTTACCGTGACCGGTGAAGAGGGCGCGCCTATGCCTGCGAGCACGAGCGTGCACAACGACGTTGACGGCAAGGTCGACTTTGGCAAGATCGCCTTTACGCTCGACGACCTTAACAAGGCTCTGGGCGAGAAGCCCGAGAAGCGCGAGCACACCTTTACCTACACCGTGACCGAGTCCGGCGAAGTGGCTGGCGTGACCAACGACGCCAAGCTGTCGCGCAAGGTTTCCTTCACCGTGACTGATGACGGCAAGGGCAATCTGAGCGTATCCCGCAAGCCGGACGGCGATGTGGCATTTACGTTCACCAATACCTATAACGTGACGCCTGTCGAGACGAGCGTTACCGACCAGATCACCGCGAACAAGGTCCTGACTGGCCGCAATCTCATGGACAGCGAGTTCTCCTTCGAGCTCGTCGAGGGCGACAAGGTCGTCGCCACCGGCAAGAACGACGCCGAGGGCAAGATCACGATGGGCGCCGTGAAGTACGACAAGGCCGGCAAGCACACCTACACGCTGCGCGAGGCCAACGGCGGAACCACCAGCAAGGGCATCACCTACAGTGACGCCGAGTACACCATCGAGACCACCATCACGGACAACGGCGACGGCACCCTCAAGGCCGAGCATGTCCTGAAGGACGCCAAGACCGCAACCTTCAAGAACACTTACAGCGTGACCCCGACCGATGCAGACCTCGACTTTGACCTGAGCAAGGCCATCGACGGTCGCGAGTGGACGGATGGGGACGAGTTCGGCTTTACCATTACCGCCCCCGATGGCGCTCCGCTACCCGATCCTGCAACCGTAACCGTGAGCAAGCACGATGCGAAGGACGGCATTGCCGCCATCAAGTTCGGCAAGATTCGCTACACGGCTGCCGGAACCTACAAGTACGAGATCCGCGAGAACGCGGGTAATACGGTCGGCATGACGTATGACTCCCACGTCGCGACCGCCGAAGTAACCGTGACCGAGGACGGCGAGGGCAAGCTGACCGCCAATGTCACCAAGAAGGAAAACGGACGCTTTACCAACACGTACCGCACTGAGCTTAACTACACCGCGGCCGGCGGTCTGTGGCTCAGCAAGTATCTGGACGGCCGCCCCATGACCGAGGGCCAGTTCACGTTTACCGTGACGCCTGCCGACGAGGCCTCGGCCAACGCGCTTGGCCTGCTGCCCGGAGCCAACAACTTCAAGTCCCCTGCGACGGCAGAGGCAACGGTCGGACTGATCGACATTCTGGCTGGTCATGAGGTTAAATTTACGCAGGCTGACGCCGGCAAGACCTTCAAGTACACCGTGGCCGAAAAGAACGACGGCCAGCCCGGTTACACCTACGATGACGCCGTACGCACGGTGACGATCGCCATCGCCGACGACACCGCCGGTACGCTCACTGCTACGACGACCGTTTCCGGTGGTCCCGAGGGCACGCATGAGACGGTCCACAAGAGTGGCGAGAACAAGGTCGAGAAAGCCCTGGTGCCGTTCCACAACAGTTACAGCGCTACGACCAACACGCCTGGTGGCACCGCTGCTCAGGTCGTTGCCACCAAGACTCTGACCGGCCGCCCGATGGCCGACGGCGAGTTCTGGTTCGGCATCGCCTATCAGGGTGAGCTTGTGGCATACGAAAACCTCAAGCCCAATATCGGCGGGCACGTGAGCTTTGATACGCTGCACTACGACACCAAGATGCTTGCTAATCTTGAGGCTGCTGGGCTTGCTTATCGTACCGATAAGGACGGCAAGCTTGCCTGGACCATTAACTACACGGCCTACGAAGATTTATTCGGGCTGCCGAATGGCGTTTCCGCTACAACGTGGAGCTTTGGCTTTAAGGTTATCGTCGTCGACAACGGTGACGGTACCCTGACGGCAACGGTCGACTACGGCGGCGTCGAGCCCTTGTTCGAGAACGTCTACGGCGCCGAAGCCGTCGATGCCGCGCTCACCGGCACTAAGAAGCTCCAAGCTGCCGAGGGCCTGACCCCGGCTGACATCACGGGCAAGTTCACCTTTACCGTGACCGCCGACGAGGCTGGTGCCCCGATGCCCGAGCGCACGACCGCAACCAACGACGCGGCTGGCAACGTGGGCTTTGGCAAGATCCACTTTACGCTCGAGGACCTCAACCGCGCTCTGGGCGTGACGACCGATGCTTCTGACGACGCATCGAGCGACGCCGAAGCCAACACCGGTGAGGCCGAGGTTGACGCCGACGCTGCCGAGACCGATGAGTCCAACGACGAGTCCGATCCCGCAACCCCCACCGCTCCGCGCTCGCACACCTTTACCTATACGGTGACCGAGTCCGGTAGCGTCCCTGGCGTGACCAACGACCCCAACGTCACGCGCAAGGTTTCCTACACCGTGACTGACGACGGCGCCGGACATCTGAGTGTCGTGCGCAACGGCGACGACGGTGCGGACTTCACGTTCACCAACACCTACGTCGTGGCGCCCACCGACTCTTCCGTGACCGATCAGGTCAAGACGGTTAAGCGTCTGACCGGACGTGACCTTGCAACCGGCGAGTTCACGTTTGAACTGCTCGAGGACGGCGTGGTTGTCGCCAGCGGCACCAACGACGCCAACGGCAACGTTACGCTGAGCCCGATCCACTACGAGGCGCCCGGTACGCACACGTACACGCTGCGCGAGGCTCGCCCGAACGCGCTTAGCCTGTACAAGGGTGTCACCTATGACGGCACGACCTACACCGTCGTGACCACCGTCTCCGACAACGGCGACGGTACGCTGGCCGCGACGCACAAGCTCGAGGGAACCACCGAGTCGGCTGGCTTTACCAACAAGTATCACGCCATGCCCACGCAGGTCTCCATCGGCGCCATTAAGGTGCTCGAGGGACGCGAGCTCAAGAAGGACGAGTTTAGCTTTAAGCTCGTTGGCGAGGACATCGAGTCTACGGTTACCAACGATGCTGACGGCAAGATCAACTTCGACAAGCTCGAGTACGACGAGCCCGGTACGTACGTCTACACCGTCAGCGAGGTCAAGGGTGACGAGGCCGGTATGACCTACGACAAGTCCGTCTTTACCGCGACCGTTAACGTGGTCGACGACGGCGAGGGCAACCTCAAGGCGAACGTTGCCTTTACCAAGGGCGACAAGAGCGTCGAGGGTATCGTGTTCAACAACACGTACAAGAAGCCCGAGACGCCCGTGCCGACGCCCGACCCCGGCACGCCCAAGACCGTGACGAACATCGTCAAGACGGTCAAGGGTTTCCTGCCCACCACGGGTGACCAACAGGCTGCCGCTCTGCTTATGGCATTTGTCATCGCCATGGCCGGCGTCGGAGCCCTAGTCTGGGGTATCCGTAAGCGCTAGGCACGTCGACAGCGCCCGGGGCCAAAAGGCCCCGGGCGGCCGGCAGGGCTAAATTCCGACCTACTCCTACCCCCAGCCGCCACGGAGGCATCTCCCTCCTCCGTGGCGGCAATTTTGTGTGCCGGGGGCGCCACGAAACCGGCCCATCTACTACGTTTAGCCCCTTACCCCCAACCATGCCAAAAAAACGCGAAGACAAAACCGCAGGTAGAACGCCTGTGGTTTTGTTCAAAACGAAGGTATGGTCATGGGTATCGCGTCAAACGTAGTAGATGGGCCGATTTCGTGGCGAGCGGTTCCGGCTGATCCCTTGGGGACGGAGGAAAACGGATCATTTTGGTCCCGCGAGGCTGGCGGAGGCACTCGTCCAGGGCCGCCCGAACAAAACTATGCCGGTTTACGGGGCTGAGTTACGAGTCTCCAACCATGCCGATATTCGTGAAAATAAAACCGCAGGTAGACGAGCCGTCATTTTGCAGAAAACGCGGGTATGGATGGGGGTCCTGAGTTTGGCCCCGTAAACCGGCATAGTTTTGAAATGGCCTTAAATCGGTAGCAGCCATTTTGCTATGCCGGAACGGTCGGTCTTCGGGCAACTACCCTCGCAGGTAGGCGATAGCGATCTGCGTGCGGTTGCGCAGGCCCATCTTTGCCAGGATTGAGCTGATGTGGTTGCGCACGGTGCCTTCGCCCATGTAGGCGGTGGCGGCGATCTCTTTGTTGTCGAGGCCGCGGGCGATGAGCTCGGCGACTTCGAACTCGCGGTCGGTCAGACCGGCAAAGGCCGCGGGCCGGCGGGTCGCGCCGGCTTCAGCGTCCGCCCCATCAAAGTCGACATCCCCGATCGCCTTGCCCTCGAGCACGCGCTTGCCAGCCATGACCTGCGCCAACGCTGGCGGAATGGCGGCGACATCGGTCTTGATCAGGTAACCGCGGGCGCCCAGCTTGAGCGCCGACACAATGTACTCGTCATCCGAGAACGTCGTCAGAAACACCACGCGCGCCGCAGGGTCGTGCTCAAGGATCTCGCGCGCGGCTGAAAGTCCGTCGCGCCCCGGCATCTGAATGTCGAGCAACGCGATATCGGGTGCGTGTTCGGCATAGAGAGCCACTGCGGCGTCGCCATTGGCGCCGGTGCCCACCACTTCGATCTGCGGCTGGGCGCCCAGGATAATCTTGAGCGAATCGACTACCAAGCGGTCGTCGTCGACAACTATGAGCCTCATCGGGCGTCATCTCCTTGCTGTTTGGGGACGGTGGCAAACACGCGCCAGCCGGGGGCGCCGGCGCGCAGGCCGGCGGTGAAGGTTCCGCCAAGCGCCTCGACGCGCTCGCGCATGGAGACGAGCCCCATGCCTTCTGCGACGTTGCTGCTGCTCGCCGGGGTCGCGTCTGCGCCATCATCGGTAACGATGAGCTGGTAAAACGACGGATGCTCCATGCACCGCACGGTAATGGTTTTGGCATGGGCGTGGCGCATGGCGTTGGAAAGCGCCTCGCGCAGCACCGCCGCAAAGCAGTTGGCGACGTTGGCGGGCGCATGCTCGGCCAAAACCTCAAGCTCAATCTGCGGACCGCTGTCCGAGCGCGCGCCTTCAACGATGCGTTCGAGCTGCACGGAGAGGTTGGTCGCATTGTCGTTGAGCGCGTGGACGCTGGCGCGCACGAGCTGGAGCGCCTCGTCAACGGTGTATTTGACGTCGGCGAAATCGGCGGCAACGCCGGGCTCGTTGGCATGGACCACGCGCAGGGCTTCGGTTTGAAGCGAAGCGCGCGTGAGCTGGTGGCCCACGTTATCGTGGATCTCGCGCGCGATGCGGGCGCGTTCGGCGAGCGTCGCGAGCTCGACTTCGTAGTCCTGGCGGTCGGCGAGGTCGCGGTTGCGTGCCTCGAGTGCCAGGGCGCGTTCTTGCAGCTTGTCGCGGGTGCGACGCATGCGTTCCTGTTCGCGCTCCAGCTGCGCGGTGCGCAGCGACAGCAACGTGGCGGCGACCGAAAGGATGGCGGTTAGCAACAGCGTTCGGGTGGTGAGCGCGCCGCAGCGAAGGTCCGTGGCAAGTGCGCAGGCAAACACGGAGCCAATTGCCAGCGCGGGCCAGATGCGTTCACGGCGCACGCGTCGCGCGATGTCATAGAGGGCGAGAGGTGCGAACGGCACAAACGGCGGCACGAAGACAGCCGCGATGACGTAGGCGTAGCTGCCGGCCTCGCTGGCGCGACGGGCGCGTTCTCCCTGCGCGACCTCGGCCAGCGCGGCGATGACAACGCCAAGGCAAAACGCCGCGACCAGGCGAGCATCCACAGCAAGGCCCGTGGCGGCTGCGATGCAGCACGCCAGCACGATCGATTTGTCGAATAGCCTGTTCATACGGGTATTGTACGCGATGCCGCGCACGGGGGAGGCACCACTCAAAGCAACCGTGACATTCCTCCCACGCGGCGGGGCGGTCGCGTCAGCAGGCTACGCGACCGCCCCGCACTCGTGACAAAGCTCACTGGTGCGCGCCGTCAGCTCCTGCGATGATGCAATCGTACCGGGCCGCAAGCAACAGAAGGGCCGCCTCATGACAGACAT
>CABUQY010000061.1 GCA_902493915.1 uncultured Collinsella sp. | reverse complement strand
GCGCCCGCCTCACCGTATCCTCGTCCCCACGGCACAACCCGTCGCGAAACGCATCGACGTCTCGAATGTCTTCGGCAGCACACTCAAACCACTCAACAATCACCAGACGCAAGGCCTGGCGAAGCTCGTTATTGGGCAATCGCAAAGCACGGAGGCGATCGCCATGCTCTGGCTCCTCAGTCATATCCGTCGTGAGAAAACCGGACAGATACAGCGCTGTCCACATGCCATCGTCAGGCGAGACATCTGGCTCTGCAGTGCCCAAACAAAGCGGGACCTCAGCGCACCCATGGGCCTCGAGCAAATCAAACAAGACCGAAAGGCGGTCGAGATTCCACCCGGCAACTACCCTACTCAGGCAATCCGCATACCCATACAGATCGGCGCGCACAGGCGCCGTGCAGCCTCGGTCCAGAAAACCGATCACACGCTCTGGACTCGAGCAATAGGCCCTACCAAACCGATATCCCTCGAGCCATTCACGCGCATCATCCAGGTATTCCTCGCGTCCAGTATGATTCAGCAGAGCCTCGACCTCGGCATCCGAAAAGCCGAACCAACGATCACACCACGCCGACAGCGGCGTCGCCAGACAATACGAGCAGCCATGCAAAGAAAGCGCCGCTTCGGCAGGGCCGGGACACTCCCCCATCAGACACGTCAGCCGCAACGAATCGCACGCAGTGGCAATGGCCTCGAAAAGCACGCGATCAAATATCCCTGCCGGATCGGCGTCGGAAGCGCCCCTCGCGCTTGCACGGCCCAACCATGCCGCATCGTACCCATCAACGAGCAATACAACCTGCTCATCGCAGGCCATCTCCAGCAGCTCAATGAGCACGCCAAGCACCGAGGCGACCTCATCCTCGCTCGCCGCGCCACGCGCAACGCGTTCGATGTGACGTACCTTGTCTCGAGCTAAATCCGGAGCCTCCAAAAGCGCCAGCAGGCGAGCGCACTCGTCCGAAAGAGCATCGCGCACGACGTCGGCAACATCGGTGCCACGCCTCGCAGCGCCAGAAAAGTCCAGCGATATCACCGGATAGCAAGCGTACTCATCCAGATAACGCCCGCCGTCCGCATCCCAAATCTGAGCATCGGCAAACGAGATCCGACCGGCGCGACCGACCGCCGGACGCTCCAGAAAAGCCCTGAGCATCGACAAGTTCATGCTCTTGCCAAAACCCTCGGGTCGACAGCACACCACAACGGACGCGTCACAGTCCAACACATCGGCAATAAACATGGTCTTGTCGACCAGTATGCAACGACCAATGGCATCGGCAAAATCATGCACACCGACCGGTAAGACCGCATCATCGACATGGTTGACAAGCCGTACGCCAAAAGTAGCGGCACTGTTGCAATACTCCTGTTCAGACACCGTAACTTCTCCCTAAAACGTAGCACGAGGCCCATTGTAGCGAGCAGTTCAAGCACAACGCTGCATCCGCGCAAAGGCATCGGGCAACGGTAGGAACAAAGGCCTTGAGGGGGCATAACAAATCGTTGTGCAACAAAATGGGGCCCGATGCATCTGCACCGGCCCCCATTGCGAATCTTTAGTTGTCGGGCAACCGAAAGGGACTACTCCTCGGAGTCGTTCTGCCCAGCAGCCTTCTTTTGCTGATCGAGCTTATGCTTGCCACTCACAATAGACGTGGCACCCAGCGTGGCCAAGCTTGCACTGGCAAGGCTCGCCATCACAATCAGATCGCCCGTCTTGGGCATATTGCCGCCAGATGACTTGGTAGTTGTAGTCGTCGTGGTAGTAGTGGTCACTGTTTTGGAGCCATTTTGCTCTTGGCTCTGGTTGTCCGCACCGCTCTTGTCGTCGTCTTCGGACTGTTTCTTTTCGTCCTCGCCCTGCTGCTTTTCGCCCTCGGTCTTGCTCTTGTCCTTCTCCTCAGATTCAGACTTCTTATCCTTGTCCTTCTCCTCAGAGCTAGAACCCTTATCGGATTCGGTCTTCTCGGAAGCCTTGTCCTTGGAGTCGCCCTTTGCGGCTTCGGTCTTTTCCGTGGAAGCCTGATCAGAGTTGTCCTTGTTCTGGGCCGAGCCGTTATTGACGCCAGCCATCAGCGAAGAACCCAGCGTAGAACCAAGCTGCTCGGAGAAAGAAGGCTTCTTGTCCGGCGAAGCAACGGGAGCGTCCGGCGCCTTATTCGAATCGTCCTTGGAAGCATCGGAATCAGGGGTTGCGTCAGAGCCGGAGCCGTTGTTAGAGCCGGTGTCAACGGACGAATCGCTCGAGCCGGTAGATGAGTTAGAGGTGTCAGCGCCGGTCGAACCAGAAGCGTCGCTGTCCGTATTGCCGGCAGAGCTTGAAGGCGAATCGCCCGCAGCAGAGCCGTTCAAATCGGAGCCGTTCGAGGTAGAGCCATCGTTGGTAGTGCCACCAGTAGAGCCATTACCGTCAGCATCGGTCGAGGGCGCATCCATCCTGTCATCGTTGGCATCGTCACTCGAGTCGTCATTCGAATCAGGTGTCGGCGAGGGCGCCGGTGTGGGCTCGGGCTGCACGAGCGTCGCGGCGGCAGCCTCGTCCTCGGCGATATAAGCCAAGCAGTCCTTCAGCTCATTCTTATAACGATTCTTCCAGCCCTCATGATACTGGGGCTGGCTTGCATACTTGGTCGCCACGTTATTGACCACGCTGTTGGAAAGCGCCGTCACAAACTCGCGGTCGGACATATCGTTGGAAAGATTCGCCCAGCGGAAAAAGTCCCTGCAGCCACCAGTGCCGCACATGTTGGTAATGCTCCACACCATGCCCTTGACGCAATCGGCGCGGCCCGAAATATCAATACCCAGGCCGCTCTTGAGCCACGCCTCGGTCACCGCATAGTACGAGTTGTACGCATAGGCATCTTGAAGTACTGAGAACTCAACAGGATCGGTGTTATACGCACCTTGGAAGGCATCCTGAGCGATATGGCCCAGCTCGGTGAGCTGTCCGTTCTCGTACATGGCATTGCTCGTGTTGGAAATCTCACTGCCGCGATCAATCGCTTCCTTGAGCATACCGTATTTTTCGGGGCTGTAGTTGTAGGCCTGCTTCATAAACGGGATGAGCGACCAACGCCGGTCGAACTGGTAATAGCCCAGCGCGTTATAACCGTCGCCATACGAGAAGCCCTGGTTGTAGTTGCCATGGCTCTCGTACTTGGTAAAGTACTTCATCTCGGGAGTCACGTTGACAAACGAAACGCCCTGGACCGACCTCAGCACGCCCGAGAAGGACTGCTGGGTGTAGAGACCCTTATCGATATCGGTGGCATCCGAAGCAACGCCCGGCGTGGGCTCCTCGGCAGCGGCGGGTGCCGGCGCGGAAACGGCGCCAAACGAAAGCGCCAACGTCAGGCCCGCGACAATAGCAGAATGCTTGGGCTGCATAAGATCCTCCCTGCATTGGTGTAGTTAAAGTGCGGTTTGCAAAGATAGAATTAAGTATTGCAGCTCACCCGTTGTTGCACAACAACCCCTCGGTAAACGGCAACAACCCTCCGCGAAATCTTAAGGAATTAAACAAACTGGTCGTCGGGCGCCATCAGAAGCTCGCCGTATCGCTCCATCAGCCCGTCCCTCAACTGACAGAAAGCGGGGATATAGACGTTCAAGATGCGCTGAATCAAATCTTGAGCGAGCTTGTTGTCGTAGATATGGACGTTCGTATTGCGGTCTCTGAGCATGTCTAGCCAGGCCGCCTCATCAATAAAGTCGTAGAATCGGTACGACTCCTTCAAGATGGCACGAGGAGACCCCGACGCGGCAAGCGTGGCGCCCTCATACTCGAGCAGACGCTTAAGGAGCTTCCAGCTCAGTTCAAATTGAAGATTGAACTTATTAATCAATCCACTCTGAACAAAATCATTGTTGAGATCCTGATTGGGCGCATCCTCAAGATTCGCCAAGGCGCTAACAAAGTTCTCATATTTTTTCATACAGAATCACACCATCCCTGGCAATCTCATCGAGCAATTGCTGCGATAGGGACTCGTCGAGATTGACGACATCTACATCTAAAAGAGTATCAAGATGTTCCTCGATCAAATATGAGAAACGGCCGAAATCCCGGCAACCTGCTACGGCGATGTCAATATCGCTCTTGGGCAAGTTGTCGCCTCGAGCACGAGAACCAAACAACACGACCTTCTCGGCGTCACATTCCCGAGCAAAAACTTCGATTTGCTTGTACACCTTGTCGAGAGATGCCATTTGCACCCCTACAGCTTAATGTCAAAGTTGATCTCGGGAACGGCGGCCAGGTCGGCCAACGTCACGCCGTCAACATAGTTCTCGATGACCTCGTCCAGGCCGCGCCAGAACTTGACGGTGGAACACAGGTCGCTGCGGGTGCAGCTATTGTCGATGCCGTCGCACGCCACGGGCGCCGTGCTGCCCTCGACAGCGCGCAGGATGTCGCCAGCACGCACCTCGGCCGGGTCCTTGGCCATCATGTAGCCGCCGCCCTTGCCGCGCACGCTCTTAAGCAAGCCAGCCTTCATAAGCGGACGCACCAGCTGCTCCAAATACTTTTGCGAGATACGCTCGCGGTCGGCAACCTCGCGCAGAGCAATCTTGCCCTCGGCGTCACCGAGCGCCGCGATATAGATCATCAGCCGGAGGGCATAGCGGCCCTTGGAAGAAATGAGCATACCTACCCTCCCATCGCATCTGGGACAACATAACCAGGTTTGTTTGTCCCAAATCTTAAGTAAGTGGGACAAACACAACAGGTTATTTTGTCCCAGAATTTGAAAAGTCGAGTGGATTAGTCGGGTTTTCCCTTGACTAACGCCGAACCCATAGTAACTTTATTCCGAGAAGATTCCTAGGGTTTAGTACACCTATGAGTACACCATATACAGAGAGGAACAGCATGAGCGCAAATCCGCTGCTTTCCATCGAAGGTCTGACCGCCTCCGTGGACGAGAAGACCATCCTCCACAACGTCAACCTCAACGTCGCCGCCGGCGAGACCCACGTGCTGATGGGACCCAATGGCGCCGGCAAGTCCACCCTCGGCCACCTGGTCATGGGCGACCCCGTCTATACCGTCAACGACGGCCGCATCGTCTTTGACGGCCAGGACATCACCGAGCTCACCACCGACAAGCGTTCGCGCGCCGGCCTGTTCCTGAGCTTCCAGGCCCCGGTCGAGATTCCGGGCGTGCCGCTGTCGAGCTTTTTGCGCGCCAGCATCGCCGGCCGCCCTGGCCTGGAGATGAAGGGCAAGGAATTCCGCCGTCGCGTCAAGGAGCTCGCGGCCGAGCTCAACATGGATACCGCCTACCTCAACCGCGAGCTGGGCGTAGGTTTCTCGGGCGGCGAGAAGAAGAAGGTCGAGATGCTCCAGCTCCTGCTGCTGCAGCCCAAGCTCGCCATCCTGGACGAAACCGACTCCGGCCTGGACGTCGACGCCCTGTCCACCGTCAGCCACGGCATGGACGCGTATCGCAAGAGCTGCGACGGCTCCATGCTCATCATCACGCACAACACGCGCATTTTGGAGCACCTGGATGTCGACCGCGTCCACGTTATGGTCAAGGGCCACATCGTGCGCGAGGACGACGCCTCGCTCATCCCCTGGATCGACAAGAACGGCTTTGAGACCTTCGAGCGCGAGGCCGCCGAGCAGCGCGCCCAGGCCGAGTCTGCCGCTGCCGAGCAGCAGGCGTAAAGGGGCGACGCAATGACCAAGAACCGCACCGAGGTCGCGGACATCGACCGCAGCCTCTACGACTTCACCTATGGCGAGGAGGGATTCGAGCGCCTCGACGCCGGCATCACGCCCGACATCGTGCGCGAGATCAGCGCCAAGAAGGACGAGCCGCAGTGGATGCTCGACCTGCGCCTCAAGTCCCTCGAGATCTTCAACCGTTTCCCAGATCCGACGTGGGGCCCCTCCATCGAGGGCCTGGACATGGACAACATCGTCACCTACGTCAAGCCCAACACCGATCAAAAGCACGACTGGGAGTCGGTGCCCGACGACATCAAGAACACCTTTGAGCGCCTGGGCATTCCCGAGGCCGAGCGCAGCTACCTGGCAGGCGTCGGCGCGCAGTACGACTCCGAGCTGGTTTACCACAACATGCAGGACACGGCGTCCGAGATGGGCATCGTCTACTCCGGCATCGAGGAGGCCCTGCACGACCCGCAGTGGGAGCCGCTCATCCACGAGAAGTTTATGACGCTCATCCCGCCCACCGACCACAAATTTGCGGCCCTGCACGGCGCCGTATGGTCGGGCGGCTCGTTTGTCTACGTGCCCAAGGGCACCAAGCTCGATTTCCCGCTGCAGAGCTACTTCCGCCTTAACGCCAAGGGCGCCGGCCAGTTTGAGCACACGCTCATCATCGTCGAGGACGATGCCGACCTGCACTTTATCGAGGGCTGCTCCGCGCCCAAGTACAACGTGGCCAACCTCCACGCCGGCGCCGTCGAGCTCTTTGTGGGCAAGCGTGCGCACCTGCGCTACTCGACCATCGAAAACTGGTCCAAGAACATGTATAACCTCAACACCAAGCGTGCGCGCGTGGACGAGGACGGCGACATCGAGTGGATCAGCGGCTCCTTCGGCAGCCACGTGGGTTACCTTTACCCCATGAGCGTGCTCAACGGCCGCCGCGCCCGCTCGAGCTTTACCGGCATCACCTTTGCCGGTGCCGGCCAGAACCTCGACACCGGCTGCAAGGTCGTACTTAACGCGCCCGAGACCTCGGCGACCGTCGAGACCAAGGGCATCTCCAAGAGCGGCGGCATCCAGACCTTCCGCAGCTCTATCGTGGCCACGCCCAAGGCCGAGGGCTCCAAGGCAACCGTGAGCTGCCAGTCGCTGATGCTCGACGACCAAAGCCGCTCCGACACTATTCCGGCCATGGACATCCGCGCCAAGAACGTCGACATCGGCCACGAGGCCACCATCGGCCGCATCGGCGACGATAAGGTGTTCTACCTGATGAGCCGCGGTATCTCGGAGGAAGAGGCCCGTACCATGATCGTCAACGGCTTTGCCAACCCGGTCTCCAAGGAGCTGCCGCTGGAGTACGCCGTCGAGATGAACAACCTGATCAAGCTCGAGATGGAAGGAGCGATCGGATAATGAAACAGGAAACCAACACCGCTGCTACCACGCTCGAGCAGGTCAACGCGATGCCGGCTGCCACTTGGGGCTGGCTGAAGATGAATCAGACCAAGCTCGAGCTCTCTGACGAGCTTGCCGCCGCTCCCACCGAGACCATTGAGGTCGAGGGCTTGGACGAGCAGTTTACCGGCGTGGCAGACGCGTTCGACGCCGCCACGGACGCCATGGCCGAGCGCTTCCCCGGGCGCCGTGCCTCCGCCCCCGGTGATGCCGCCGACCGCGCCCGCATCACGCCCGAGACCGAGCTCGACGTGCCCGCAACCTCCGTCTACCAGGCCGGCGCCATTAAGCTCGAGGAAGAGCTCTCCCCTGCTGAGGCCTTCGAAACCGGCATGGGTGAGGCTGCCTACGCCTACTTGGCCGAGCACGCTACCAAGCGCATCGTCATCGATGTGCCCGCATACAAGCACGCCACGGTTACCGTGCGCGTGAGCGCTGTCGATGCCGCCGCGGCCATCGCCGCCATCGACGTCGTCGCCCGTCCCCAGTCGACGCTCGATCTACATATTGCCCTAGACTCCCCCGTTACCGGCGAGGGTGTCGTGGGCTCCGTGCTACGCGTGTGCGCCCACGAGTACGCCACCGTCAACGTGACCTGCACGCAGACGCTCGACGATAGCTGGATCGCGCTCGACGACACCGGCCTGTTCCTGGACGAGGGCGCGCGCGTCAACGTGCAGCACACCGTCCTGGGTGCCGGTGCCAGCGCCACCGGCCTCGCCGGCGACCTGTTGGGCGATACCGCCAAGGTCACCATCGATACTGACTACCTGGGCGCCCGAGAGCAGGTGCGCGACTTTAACTACGAGCTGCGCCACCGCGGTCGCAAGACCGAGTGCGTGATCGACGCCAACGGCGTGCTGACCGGCACGTCCAAGAAGGTCTACCGCGGCACCATCGACCTCGTGCACGGCTGCAAGGGTGCAACCGGCACCGAGCGCGAGACGGTGCTTTTGACCAACAAGGGGGTCGACAACAAGACCGTCCCCGTCATCCTGTGCGACGAGGACGACGTCGCCGGCAACCACGGAGCCACCATCGGCCACGTCCGCGACGAGCAGCTGTTCTACCTCGCCTGCCGCGGCCTTGACCAAAACGCCGCCGAGGACCTGTTCGTCCGTGCCAAGCTGGAGGACGCCGCGCTTTCCGCCACCGACGAGCGCACCCGCGCCGCCGTCGTCCGCCTGGGCAACAACCTGATCGACAACTTTGAAGAGGAGCTCGCATGATCGACACCGAGCACGTTAAATGCGATACCTGTACCGCACCGGAGCCTATGGAGCTCGACGCCAGCGACGAGGCCTCGCGCGGCTGGCCTACCGTCGACATCGAGACCAATCCCTACAAGGCACAGTTCCCGCTGTTCCAGCAACACCCCGAGATCGCCTTCCTCGATAGTGCCGCCACCGCGCAGCGCCCTGCCTGCGTGCTCGACGCCGAGCGCGACTTCTATCAGCGCATGAACGCCAACCCCCTGCGTGGCCTGTACTCGCTGTCCGTCGAGGCCACCGAGGCCATCGCGAAGGTCCGCCAGCAGATCGCCGACCTCATCGGCGCTCCCCAGGCCAACGAGGTCGTCTTCACTCGCAACACGAGCGAGTCGCTCAACCTGGTCGCCAAGAGCTTTGCGCCCACGGTGCTGGAGCCCGGCGACGAGGTCGTCATCACCATCATGGAGCACCACTCCAACCTAATCCCGTGGCAGCAGGTCTGCCGCAAGACCGGCGCCAAGCTCGTCTACCTCTACCCCACCAAGACCGGCCAGCTCACCACCGAGGAGGTTCTTGCCAAGGTGGGTCCCAAGACCAAGATCCTGGCCGTGGGACAGGTCTCCAACGTGTTGGGCGTCGAGAACCCAGTCAAGAACCTCGGCAAGCTCGTGCACAAGTACGGCGGCTACCTGGTCGTCGACGGTGCGCAGTCGCTGCCGCACATGCCGGTCGATGTGGCCGACCTGGGCGCCGACTTCTTTGCCTTTAGCGCGCACAAGGCCATGGGCCCCATGGGCATCGGCGTGCTGTGGGGCAAGATGGACCTGTTGAACGCCATGCCGCCAGTGCTTACCGGCGGTGAGATGATCGATTCGGTCACCGAGCAGGACGCCGTCTGGGCGCCCGTTCCCGAGAAATTCGAGGCCGGCACGCAGGACGCCGCCGGCATCTTCGCCACGGGTGCGGCACTCGACTACCTGGTCAACACCGTGGGTTACGAGAACATCCAGGCCCGCGAGCAGGCACTCGTCCACTATCTGATG
>CABUQY010000060.1 GCA_902493915.1 uncultured Collinsella sp. | reverse complement strand
GATAAAGAAAGGCTCGGTGAGGTAGTCGGTACCGACCTTCTCGAGCACGTAGTCTTCGATGCCCTTGGGATAGCAAAAATCCTCTTCGGAAAACTCGCCATCGTCACCTTCGATGCACAGGCGGAAGGTCACGTTGGCGTTGACCACGGCCTGGCGGCGCATGGTCTCGCGATACCAGTCGTGGGGAATGCTGATCGAGGTAAAGACCTCAAGATCGGGGCGCCACTTGATGGTGGTGCCGGTGCGGTTCTCGTCGCTGGGCTCAATCTCGAGTGCCTTCTTTTTGGCACCGACGACCTTGCCCTTCTTAAAGTGCAGGGAGTACTTGTTGCCGTCGCGCCAAACCGTGACGTCCATGTATTCGGAGGCGTACTGGGTTGCGCATGAGCCCAGGCCGTTGGTGCCGAGCGAGAAGTCGTAGTCGCCGCCCTGGTTATTGTTGTATTTGCCGCCGGCGTAGAGCTCGCAAAAGACGAGTTCCCAGTTAAAGCGCTTCTCGGAGGGGTTCCAGTCGAGCGGGCAGCCGCGGCCGTTGTCCTCTACCTGAATGGAACCATCGCGAAAGGCGGTAAGGGTGATGAGCTTGCCGTAGCCCTGGCGCGCCTCGTCAACGGCGTTGGACAGAATCTCGAAGGCGGCATGCGCGCAGCCATCGAGTCCGTCCGAGCCGAAGATGACGGCAGGGCGCAGGCGTACGCGCTCCTCGTCCTTGAGCTGGCGGATACTGTCGTTACCATAGTTTGCGGTGTTTTTTGCCATACTCGCTCTCTCGGTGCTCCTTTGCTGCGTTTAAGTCATATAGATAGTCAAGGTAGCATAGCCCAGCCCACAGACGATTCCAACCAACACGAAATCCATCGAACAACCGTTCGATTAGATAATGAATGCTTGGAATGCGGGAGGGACCTGTCCTGTCCTATCCAAACATCTGCGGCAGGTCGATGAAGACGGTTCGATCGCTTTCGCCAGCTTCGAAGCCCGAACGGGAGAAGAATCCATAGCGATGGCACTTGAGTCCCGTTGCCTCGACTTGGGCGATTTCCTCGTCGACCATTTTTTGCGTGATGGGGGATTTGCGGAACTTTGCTTCGTAGAATGCGTAGCCCTCGGGGTCTTGCGTTACCACATCGAATTCGCCGCTCGTTTTGTTTGCGGGGTCGTCGTACCAGTACTTGCCTATGGCGTCGAAAGCCGGTTCGATCTTGCCGGTCCTGTTCTGCCGCACGAGGTATTGACGGCAGATCTCCTCGAACATATGAGGAACGTAGTTTTCCTCGAAGTCTTGGAAGACGTGACGATCATAGAAGACTTCCGGGTCGAGCAGCTGACGCGCTGAGGCATTGCGGAAAACATAGCGATAGTAAAAGAGCGAAAGCGGATCCACTACAAAGTAGCCAGACTTGCGCTTGTTCGTAGGGTCGTTGATGGGTGCACGCTTTTGGACGATTTCGAGTGACATGAGCTTGTCGAGCACGTCTGCCATGGCCGGACCGCTCGAGACGTGCGACTGTGCCAGCACGTCCCCCCAACGGGAGTAGCCTTGTGCGAGAGCCCCGAAAACTTCGTTGGCGTTGGTCATCTTCGAGATCTCGGCGTTGAGATAGGACGGCACCTCGCTTTCTAAGCGGGCGCCAGGTTCCGTGACGAGCTCGATGATGTTGTCGCGTACGCTTTGGGATTGATCGATGAGGCGATTGTAAAAGGGGATACCGCCAAAAACGCTATAGAGCCGCACCTTGTCCTCGGGCGAGAACGCGGGATAGAACTTCGCAGCGTCAAAGTAATCCATGGGCTTAAGCTCAAGCGCGAGATCAATTCGCCCGTAGAGGGGGCTTTCATGCTCGATGAGGGATTTCATAATCTCAACGTAGGAGCCGCACAGGACAATGTTTAAACGTGAGTCTTCCCTGTGGGCGTCGATTGAGGTCTGAAGAATGCTGTCTAAGCCTTTAACCGCATCTCTCAAGTAGGGGTATTCGTCGAGAACGAGGGTAATGTTCTTGTCTTTAGCTTGGGCAAACAGAAATTCGATGAGCTCACGGATGCCTGTGAAGGCGAGCGGAGGAAAGCTCAGCGCTTCAGCAACAAGGACGGACAGACTCTCGAGGTTGTCTGCCTCGGAGGTTTGGCGGCACTCGTAATAGACCGTTGCGACGTCCGACAAATCGGTTAGCGCCTGCTTGATGAGCTCACTTTTTCCGACGCGACGCCTGCCGTAAATGAGAACATTGCGCTGCTCG
Organism: uncultured Collinsella sp.; assembly: GCA_902493915.1. GTDB lineage: Bacteria > Actinomycetota > Coriobacteriia > Coriobacteriales > Coriobacteriaceae > Collinsella. The sequence goes on along the minus strand of CABUQY010000060.1, from coordinate 7,883 downwards.
GGTGCTTTGAGCGTTTTCTTAATACGGGCGAGCTCACGCTCCCTGCCAATAAATTCCACTTACTCGGTTCCTTCCGACTCGGTTTTGTCCGAGTTAATTGTATCGCATGGATCAGTTTATGCTCGAGTTTACTCGGACAAAACCGAGTCGGTTCTGCCCGAGTAAATTTGAAGGCGGCCGAATGCGTCTTGCTGCGTTTGCGGTTGGATACGTTGTCGAAAACGTGTCGTGCGGATTGTTGGATCGAATCGAACATTGGGACAGACGTCTCGTTTTATGGGCCGGGGGCGTGCATGTGCGAGTTCTTTTGGCCCATAAGGAACGCTGGTGGGTCGTTATTTGGGCCACGGGTCACTTCGCCGGCGCCGTGTTTCGTCATACGCTCATAGTGGAAGCCGATGCCACGGGGTCGACTTGGGACTCGGGCAATGGATGAGCTGCAAGCCGAAAGGAGCGGTGAGAATGATGAGGCCCATGACAAAGAAACTGCTGTTAGGAATTCCCACCGTGACGCTTTCGGCCGTGCTGGCGTGTACAGTGGCCGGCTGTGGCGGTAGTGCTCCGAGCGGCTCGCCTGGCGGTTCGGGCGGCAGCGCGCCTGTGCAGGAAAAGCCCAGGGCCTATGATTCGCAGACGGTCGAGGTGGCAGGCATTACCTATGAGTCGGTGGCTCACGGTACGTTCTATCGCGGCGATGCCAAGCTGCAGGACGGCTTTTACCTGCACATCAAGATCACCAACAACAACACAAAGAACAGGACGTTCAGTTCCTTTAACGTGCATGCTGCCCAGGGCGATCTTGAGGCAGGCGACCCGTTGTTTACTTCCGGCAAGGCGGCCGTGCTCGACTACGTTGCAAGCGAGGCTCCCGATGAGCTGCACGAGGGCATCGACCTTTCCGAGAGGCCAGATATCGGCCCGGGCGAGACCGTTGAGTACGTGTATTTCTGGGCGCCCAAGACGGCGTACTACGGGCCCATCACTGTCGAGTTCGTAGACGCTTATGCCCCCGCCAAGAATCATGAGGCCATGCACTTTGACACCACGGGATGCGAGACCAAGGAGTTCAAGGCGGCCGGCGGCGTGGCCGATTCTGGCGAGAAGGCAGATTTAACGGGCATCGACTGCGCATCGTACAGCATCGAGGCCGCCGATGGGTACACGCTGGATTCGTCCGACGAAGAGCGCGAAAAGGCAAACTTCTTCCACGACGAGACTGGAGGACGCCTGAACATCAGCATCTTCCCGCGCTCGCCGGAGGAAGAGGTTGCAAGCCTAGAGCAGGTCTACGAAGGCAAGGAGACAACAACCGACCAGGTCGAGTACAACGGCATAACGTGGCTGCGCTTTACCGGTCCCGACAACGGCCATACGCTGTTTGCGACGGCTCCCGCGACGGGCGAGACCGTCCGCGTGTCGATTGGCTGGAAGATCGATTGGGACGCCGCCGCGCCCATGATGGAGGCATTGAAGCTCAAGTAGCGGGTTGCGATTCCCACGTCAGGCGACTCAGGGCTGGCTCCGAGTTATCGGGGCCAGCCCCTTTTGGTGTTCGATGAGCCGAGTCGGCGTCTCTCGCAAAGGTAACTGAGAGCTAGTGAGGCTTATCAGAATTGACCTCATCGGCGGTGTCTTTTTCGAGCGCCGTGCGGCGGGCGCTGTAGGCGATAAGGCCGGCGCCTGCCGCGGCGAGTGCTGCAGCGGCTGCCGTAAAGGGAGCGTTGACATCGCCCGTGCCCGCAAGCGCGCCCGCTTTTCCGGAGCGCTTGTCATTGCCGTGGCCCTTGCCACTGCCGGAGCCGCTTCCGCCGGAGCCGCCGCCCTCGTCAGTACCGCCGCCGCTCGAGCCGCCATCGCCGTCTGCTGTCATTGGGGCGTCGTGAAGTCCTGTCGTATCCGCGCTGCCGCATACGCCGACCTGAACTTCTGAGCGCTCGCATGTCGCGTCGGGCACATGAAGCTCGTGCAGTACGGCACCCAGCGCCGAGTTTGCGCCCGATCGAATTTCCTCGAGCGTCACGGGATCGAGCGCCACCAGATCACGCGCCTTCGCATACAGCGTTACGCGTTTGCCCACTTCGTCGCTCCAACTCTCGGGGATGGCGAAGCTCATGCGGAACTGTGCCGTGCAGCCTGGTGCCAGCACGGCGTTGCCGTTGTCGGCTACCAGCGGGTGCGTTGCAAAACGTGTGCCCAGCGTCTCGAGCGCGTACTTCACATGCGCCATGTCGTTGGCCGAAGCGTCCTCGGCAAGCTCTGGATCGTAGATCGATGCCATGCGTGCGTTTATTCCGAATCCGATGGATGCGCTGGAGAACGGCTGGCTGGAGCCCTCTCGGTACAGATCGATCGTGCCGGCGGTCAGCAAAGTGTTGCCGTCGTTTCGCACCGTGACCATGAAGGATTCGCCTGCTGCTCCGGGCACCACCGCGCCCGAGGTAGCGACCGCGCCCGTCGGAGTGGCACACGCCACCAAGGGCACTTCGATGCCGTGCAACTCTGCCTCGCTCTTCTCCGCGCTCACAATGTGCGTGGCGAGCGCGGAGAGCATGCCTCCCGACGTCAAAAATGTCGTTATCTGATCGACGGGATGGTCCAGCTCGCACATCACAAACGGCTCCGTGAACAGATCGCCTGCCAAGGCGCTGGCGAAGATGCGGAAGTGCTTGCCCATCACTGCTACCGGGTTACCTTCTTCGTCGTAGGTTTGTCCCACCTTGCCATCGGTGTTCTCTACATAGAGCACGCACCTGCCGTTGTTGCTTACGCTAAACGATGCCGGGCCACAGCCTGCGGCGCCCACGGGCTGCGTTGCAAATGCCGATGCGCCTCGTGCCCAAGTAATATGCTGCAGTTGCTCGTTGACGGTTGCCAAAAAGCCCGAATGTTGTGGCCACGGCACCGCACGGGGTACTGTGGCATCTGGCGACATAACGCCCCAGCCCGCAATGGACTGGCCGATCACGGCGTACGATGCACAGCCGCAACCGCCTGCAGTCTCGTATGCAACGGGCACCACCATTTTGCCGTTGATATTCTCAGGTGCGCCGAGCTCGATGCTCGACGGTGCCTGCGGAAAGCGGAGGACCTGACGGAACGTGAGACTGTCGCCCGAAACGTCCGACCACAGGGTAAAGCACTCCAGCGCAACCTCGGCCTCGCTGCCGAGTGCCTTTTCTGCGGTGGTTCCGCGGCGGTGGAGGTAAGCGCCCGACAGGCGCCCGTCGACCAGCGTCTTGCCCACCGTGATGCGCGGGCACTGCAGGCAATGGTAGCCATCCTCCTGAAGGCGGCCGTGCGAGATGCTGCGCCACGAAGTGTGCGATATCACGCGAACTCCGTCGTTGCTTATGCGCAGGCGCACAACGGACAGTATGCCGGATGTGCTCGCCGTATCGAAAAGGGTGTTGTCACCGGCGGGGCGCTCGCCCGAGACCAGCAGCACGTAGGCGTCCTGGTTTCCTCTTCCGTCCGTATATTCCACCACGTCGAAGTCGTAATCGAATATGCCGGTGCGCTCCACGTCGCCCTCGCCAAACCCAAGGGGGAAGTCCACGGGCGTGGGGGCGGACCACGTGCCGTTCGTCTTTGTATGCACCACCAGGCGCGAACGACCATTCTCGCCGTAGCGCACCGAGGCGATACGGAACAGGCATTCTACGTCGGCAATCATTGCCAGCTTTATGTGGGCTTCGCTGAGCACGCCGGAAAACAGCACGTTGTCGCTCGAGGGCTTGATGCCGCCACGCTCGTCCTCCGACACGCCGGCAGAATTGGCGTTGGGGTCCGCAACGGCGTTTGTTGCCTGACCGATATAGGTGTACTCATACATTGGCGCGGCGTTTTCGTCGTTCTCTATCAGTGCGTGGACGAAATGCTCGATCTGTCCCGTGTCGTCGCTTTCTGCATCCGCCTCGAGCTCAATGCGCGTGACCGACCGGTCCCAATCGCGTACGGTAGGCGCGACATTCCTTGCGGTGGCCTTAACCTCGGCGCGTGCGAGCAGCTCGGCGTTGGTGACGATGGTGGCCGATGCGATGAATTGCGGCACGCCGCCCGCCTCGATGTTGCTGGGCGTGCCGAAGCGGGCATCCAACGTGTAAGGCATATCTCCACCCAATGCGAGCTCAGAGCGCTGGAGCACATACTGGTTGCCATTGTTCACCGACATATTCCATGAATCGAGGAGCGTGGGCCACGACCCCGACCAAGCCTTGGTGGTCCACTTGAACATTACGAACTGGAGTATCACATCGACATCGACGTCTGCACCCACGCGCAGCCGCGGAAGCTGGTGCCCGTCCGCCTTCTCGTACCCAATGAACAGGGTGAGGGATGCGGCGCCACGCACGGCAGACGAAGCGGCGCCTGCAACGCCGGCGCCAAAGGTGACGGCAAGTCCGATCTGGATAGTGAATGAGCCCGACGTGTTGGAATAGTCGAGCGAAATGTTCTTGAAAAACGCCGCGCCGCTGCCGTGCGTGTGGGCACCCACGGCGAGCGCCAGCTTCGCTAGCACCCAGGGGTTGACGTTTAGGAAAAACGGCACCGGTCCTAGGGTAAACTGCTCGGTCCAATTGAGGTCGGTTCTTACCTGGAAGAGGGCCTTAATATTGCCGTATGCGGGGTCGTTGTTGTTACCCCAGGTTTTGCCCACCCAATCGTAGGCGAGCGAGCCGTACAGCTGTGTGGCGATATCCATCGTAAACAGCAGCGTGCAGTGGTGACGAAGCAGCTTGGTGTTTCTTGGATCGGTGCCCGAACCGGCACTCATACTCTTGTACTGATTCCACTTCCCCTCCATTTCGTCGAGGTAGCGGTTTGCCTGCTTGGCGCCCGACTCACGCGGCGATTTCTTCCAGTATTCCGGATCCGGATTGCCCGAATCGTTCATGTAGCCGACCGGTTTGTATCCTCCGCCAAACAGCACGTATCCGGCAAACGAGAAATCGAACAAAATGGGGAACGAGGGCATCCAGCACGTGAACTTATTGCCGCCGATGCCGGGAAACGCCGCCGGGAAATCAAACGGAGTAATCTCTTGGTCCATGGTGGTGGGGACGATAGTGGTCGAGCCCGATTCCGCCTTTGCGGCCGGCGCGGTGACAACGGCCATGGGGGAGGAGAGCGTATAGGTTTTGCCCTGATAGTCGAGGACAAAGCGCAGCTTGCATCCTTCCTCCAGAAGGCCCGAAGCTGCATCGAGGAACGTGTCTTCAAGCGTGAACGTTGCCAGATTATCCGAACCCGATGCACTGGCCTTGACTTGGCCAATCTGCGTGACGGTTTCGGGTGAGCTGCTCGTGGAGGGCATTACCTTGTTGATGTGCAGCGTTGCCTGTCCACCCTGTGGCAGATGCGCCTGCACGGTAAAGGCATGCGTATCGGCCTGCTCGTTTGCCGCGTCGTCCTTCGGCATTGCCATAAACGTGGCATCGGCGTACTGGATGTCCCATTCGTCGAATGTGAACTGGCGGAAGTACGGCTCGCCGTCGGAAAGTGGACGCGTGGGCGCGGTTATGGCGGTGCCGCCCTGGATACGCGCAAGGAGAATCTCGACATCACGGTAGCCCGCCATGCTAATGGAGATGCCGCCGTTAAAGTCGTACGCGTCGAGAAGCGTTGTCTCGTCCACGTAGCCTTCCGAAAGCGGCGCGACCTCAAAGATGGCCGTGCCTTCGTCATCGGTCGTGGCGGTGAGCTGCTTGCCTGCGGCATAGCGCGATGTGAGCGTGACCTGGGCACCCGTGATGGGCGTATTCTTGTTGGCGACGTCGACCACGACCACACCAAACATGGTACGCGAGAGAACGAGCACCCTGAAGGGGTCTTTTTCGTCGGCATAGGCTTCGGTGGGCGCGAACGGCAATATGAAGGCGTTTGCGCTTCCCGGCACGCGCGGCAACATAATGCTCGCCAGCGAGGACGCTCCGGCAACAAGTAGCGAACGGCGATCAAGCATCTTTGGCTCCCATCCCGCAGGTATCGGTGGAAATAATCCAATTTTGCGAGAAGGTGCCCCGTGGCGGTAGTGCCGTTCGATGGCCAAAATGTCCAATTTGAGTGCGCGAAAGCGTCAGGCCTCCGAAGCGCTTTCGATACGCCGGGCAGTTTGGCCGCTAGCGCAACATGTGGGCAATCAGCTCGGCGCGAGTTCCGATACCAAGCTTGGCATACACTCCTGATAGGCGGTTTTTAACGGTGCCCGGCGATACTCCCATGTGGCGTGCGATTTCGGCGTTGGTCCATCCGCGGCAGGCGAGCATGGCCATGGTGAACTCCGTGGTCGTTAAATCGTCGGCCACGTCTTCGCCCGAATCGGGGTTGTGGATGCGCCGCCAGCCGTAGCTGAATCGATACGTAATCTCGATGATGTGTGCGAAATCGTCGGGGTATTGCGATTTTAGGCACGCCTCGATGAGCCCCTGCAAAAGGCCGTGGTGCTCGCCAATGAGCTCGATAAGGCCGTCGGGGCGCGCAATGTTCCAAGCAGCTCCGAAGTGTGCCTTTGCGGCATCGACGTCCTTGAGGCTCATGCATGCCATGGAAGCTGCCAGGTGCAGGAACAGCTCCGAGATGGGATAGCTTCCCTGTTTCATGATCAGGGCATTTTCCACCATGCCCAGGCTGCGGCCATATTCGCCGCGCAGATACAAGGCGTGCGCCATCACGTAGCTGGCGAACAGGCGCAGGCCTTCGGGCAGATGCGCCGCAAGCGGATAAAACTCCTCGGCGGAATACGGGGAAGGCAAGTGCAGCAGGACGCTCGCGGCAGAGGCGAACAGGATATGCATGGCATGGACGGCAGGCGATTCCTCGTCAGTTGGCGTATCGAGGATGCCCGCAAGACAACGGCGGGCGTCGGCGATACGGTTGAGCGACAGACTGGCGTATCCGCAGATAAAGCATGCGGAATAGCGCAGTGCGGAATCGGTGGCGTCAAGATAGGGACGCGCTGTCTTGGCAGCGAGGGCGGCCTGTCCGCGAAAGTACAGCGCTTCTGCCGTGGCGATGGTGCGTGAATCGGGGTCGGAAATGCCTGCAACCGCAGCGTCAATCTGCCCCGGCACAAAGGCAGTGCACATCAACGGCATGGGAACGCATGGGTAGCCATCGCAGTCCATCTTCCATCTCCCAACAGCTGGCAACAATTGCAGCAATTGTACTCCTGTTGCTCGGGACTGGAATTTGTGGGTATCGCCTACGATTATGCCGAACGTATAAAGGAAGAGTCTATTGGCGATGCTTCCAAGGTGGCTACCGAAGCCTATCTGACCTTGGGATATAGAAAAACTGCCACCCCTGCAAAAAGCTCTGCCGCAGCGATGGGAAACGCATCTTCTGGGCATTCCGGCGTCTCCAGCCAGCGCTGGACTGCTGCTGTCGCCTGCGCGTTGGCGAGCGGGGCGTGGGGACCGTCCGGCGACCAGCGGTGACGGGCGAGCCCTGCCGCGTACGTGGGACTCCATCGGCGTAGACCCATGACCCCCATGGCATCGGAGAAGTTCACCATGGCGTCCAGGACTTTACCGTCCGGCACGTCCAGCCTAGCGGCTCTCTTGAACCCAAGGTTGAAAGGGGGCGTTGTACAAGGCGAATGGGGCCGAGTGGAAGTGGATCAAAAGAGCGTTACTTGACGTTTCATGCATAATGCCAACCGCCCCGCGACATCACGTTCGCAGCGCGCAGGGGCCGGAGAATCTTCGCGATGAGAGTTGACGTCTAATACCTTGCATCGTATAGTGTGTATAGCATAGTATATGACGAGAGGAGGTGTGCGGATGGAGGCACAGATGAAGCGCGGCTTCCTGGAGGCCTGCGTGCTCGCGGCCGTCTCCGGCGAGGAGTCCTACGGCTACCAGATCGTGAAGGACGTACCGGCG
>CABUQY010000059.1 GCA_902493915.1 uncultured Collinsella sp. | reverse complement strand
GCCGCGTGCTGTGTACGTCATCGCCTTCGACCGAGGATATCTATCTTCCCGACCTGGTGCGAATTGGAGCCAAAAGCGGCGAGGTGCAAGAAGATCTGTGCTTGCTGGTAGGGTCTGCAGCGCAGCGCCGCCGTATTCTTGGCGTGAGCTGGTCCGTATGCTCCGAGTTGCCCGCCGGCTCGATTCTAGAGGTGGAACCGGGGGTGTACAGTCTATCTCCCGAGGCCCTTTGCGTAGCCGTCGCGCGCGAGGTCGGCTGCATCCAGGCATTTGCCCTGGCCCAGGAGCTGTGCTCTAAGATTTCACTGAGTGACCGCGGGAAGTATCTGCCTCCCTACACCTCGCCTGTCGTGAACAAATTGGCAAAGGACAAAGACCAGCCGCCAGATGTCGGTTACTTTGAGGTCGAGTCCGTGCTGACACCCGATTGCCTGGTAGATTACCTCGCGGCATGCAAGGGGAATGTGGCCAAACAGCTGCTGCGCCTGTGTCCCTACCTGTCAGAAAATCTGCGCTCGCCCATGGAGTGCATCATGCTCGCTCTGTTTTCGCTTCCGTTTTCCTATGGCGGATTTGCCTGCGGTCCCTTTAAGACCGACTACAAGATCGAGTTCGATGACCGCGCGCAGGCAATCTCGGGGATGCCGCATGCAGTTTGCGATGCGTATCAGGAAGCAGCCCGGTTTGACCTGGAATACAACGGTGAGCTGGGCCATTCCTCCCGGAGGGGACGTATCCATGATGAAAAGCGCAACACGGGCTTGATTACTATGGGAATCGAGGTCGCGACGGTCAATAACGAGATGCTCTGCGACATGGAGGCAATGGAGGCGCTCGCATGGCGCATGCACCAGCGTATGCGAAAGCGGTACCGGAATCGTGTCGATGCCCGCAGGAAAAAGCAAGAGGCGCTGCTTAACACGCTGCGGGCGTGTTTTGGGCTTAAACCCGCCTAACAATGCTCTGAAACAGGGGGGTTGGATATATGCTCTGGCCAAAATATAGTAAATATGAGTACTGCTATAAATTCAGTAACAGCAAAATCAGGGATTTTGGGACTTGAAGATGGCGTAAATTAGAAAGTTATTAAACAAATGTGGAATATCCTGGCATCAATCTGACGTAATAGAGCGTGAAAACAGCTTGCAGAGCCAAAAACTCCTGCTACTAAATTGGTAACAGTACTCATATTTGCTATTTTTTGGCCACGGCACCCTGAGACGGGTGCCCCGGAGCTCCCCGTAGGGGAGCTCCGGGCTTCTTAGGGGCACGAATGGCCCGCTCCGACCTGCGAAATCTGTACTCGCGATGCGAATAACGCCCCTAACCTTAAACTTTAGCTTGAACTTAGCTATAATGCGCTACGTTCCTGCCAGGCTGTGGTTGCGGACGGACGAAATGCCCGTCCTAGTCCAAGACAGACGCGGTCAAAGGGATCCACGTAAGCGACCGCGTGCGCGCGGCGCGATCATGGCGCGTCCTAGATGTAAGCCGCACCGTCCGTTCTACTTTCTTTGGGGCAATACCGCCTCGCGGGCGAGCGGGCCAGTCGTGAAGGTGGCTGCGGCCTCCCGAGCAAACACCCCGGTGCGCAAGTGTGGGGTCAAATACCAGGTCAGCTGGTGGGAACAACCTGATATTCCGCGCAACGCACGGATCGTATACGACACAGAAGGCAGGGTAGTGGACATGGTGAGGGGCAGCTTGATGCACGCGGCTCGGTTAGGTGCTGGGACCGCAGCGGTCATCGCCGTTTTGGGCCTGAGCGGATGCGCGTTCAACCCGCTGTCTACGTTCACGACTCCCACGATCGACCAGATCGAGTACGAGACCGTCACGCCGGCGGTGTCGGACGATGCCCTGGTCACTCCCGGAACCCTGACGGTCGCCCTCGATACTTCCGATGCGCCGCAGGCAATGCAGGGCGCCGACGGCGAGCTCACGGGATATGCGGTCGACGCCGCCCGCGCCCTCGCAAGCCGCATGGGCCTTAAGGTTGCCTTTGTCGATGCGTCTTCGGCAGGTTCCGCGCTCGGCGACAAAAAGGCCGATATCTTTATCGGCGAGATTAACTCCACGGACGGGGACATTAGCTCGCTCGGCACCTGCCTGTACGATGCCACTTCCGTGTTCGGTAAAACTAGCGATGGTGGGTCGCTAAGCGTTTCCACCGATACCCTTAACACGTCCACCCTGGGCGTTCAGATGTCCTCGGCCTCGCAGGAGGCGCTTGCTAAGCAGAGCATCACCGCCAACCAAAAGACCTACTCCAACATCAACGAGTGCTTTGAGGCGCTCGAGTCCGGCGAGGTCGACTATGTGATCTGCGACTCCACGGCCGGCGGCTACCTTGCACGCCTGATGAGCGAGGTCTCCTATGTCGGTGCGCTCGAGGCGCCCTCGACGCTTGGTGTTGTGGGCCTCTCGTCCAATGACGAACTATGCCGTGCCGTGAGCGATGCCCTCGACGGTATTACGGCCGACGGCACGCTCGAGGCGGTCCACTGCGTCTGGTATGGCACGATGCCCTACGACCTCACCACTAAGACGGTTTCGGGCGCTAACGTGCAGCCGGGCGACTCTGAGTCCAGTGAGACCATGTCCTCCGGCAGCGAGTCCTCCGATTCCAACAATGAGACCGCATCCTCCGAGGACAAATCGTCCAGCCAGGAAGGCGCCATCACCGACGACGACATTAACAAACTCAATAGCTAGTTATTGCTAGGGGTGGTGTCTCCTATACGTTGGAAAGGACACCTCTTCACGGTTTCAACACGCACTGCCGGGCTTCCCCGATGGGGGAGCCCGGCTTTTTCATCCCAATAAAACAAGCAGGTCAAAGCCAATTTTCGGGACCAAATACAAAGCTGTTGGCTCCCTCCTATAGCGCACTTTGCCACAGAAAAGTGCGAGACTTCGGTATGCGGTATCAAGCAATCGTTATTCGGGTCTTTAGGAATCCGCGTGATTAAATGCACGGCAATGGGTACATAGCCAGTACAGTAAGTCCCCGAGGCAGATTGGAGCCACGTATGGATATCAAGGTTTCTGGACGCAAGACGACGGTAACCGATGCTCTGCGTGCGCATGTGGATGAGAAGATCGGCGAGGCGCTCAAGGTTTTCGACATCGAGCCCATGACAGTCGACGTCGTGCTTCGTTATGAGAAGAACCCCTCGAACCCCAACCCGGCAATCGTCGAGGTCACGGTTCGTGCCCGCGGCTCTGTGATTCGCGTTGCCGAGCACGGCGCAGATATGTATGCCGCCATCGACCTCTCCGCCGATAAGGTCACCCGCCAGCTGCGCAAGTTCAAGACCAAGGTCGTGGACAACCGCCAGGGCGGTGCCAGCGCCGCGGATGTTGCGCCGGTCGAGCGCGTCGAGGATCTGGCCGACCTGCTGCTGCCCGAGGAGGAGGACGACCTGCTCGTCCGCGAGAAGGTCATCGACGTCACCCCGATGACTGAGGAGCAGGCGCTGGTGCAGACCGATCTGCTCGGTCACGACTTCTACGTGTTCGAGAACGCGACGACCGGCCTTATCAATGTGGTGTATCACCGTAAGAATGGTGGATATGGCATCATCAAGCCCCGCATCGAAACACTTGACGAGTAAAATACGTTAACTTGCATGAGTTAACGGTTGGCGGCCATCCCATGCGGGTGGCCGCCTTTTTACGTAAGGAGTCGCTTTGATGGACAAGGCCGCATCCGCCGGTCATTCGAACCGTTGCCGCATCGTCGTCGATACCTGCTGCGACTTTAGCCCCGAGGTCGCCGCGAACCTCGATGTCGATATCCTGGGTTTCCCCTTCATTATCGATGGCGAGGAACGCACGGATGACATCTGGTCGAGCATCACACCCAAGGAGTTCTACGACCGCATGCGCGCCGGTGCCCGCGTGTCCACCTCGGCTGTGTCGCTCGGTCGCTATATCGAGTTCTTTACCGAGTGCGCCAAAGAGGGCACGCCCACGGTCTACCTGTGCTTTACCTCGGCGTTGTCGTCGAGCTACAACTCCGCGTGCCAGGCGGCGGACGCCGTGCGCGCCGAGTATCCCAACTTTGAGCTCTACGTGGTCGACAACGCTCTGCCCTGCGCGGCCGGCGCGCTCTTGGCGCTCGAGGCCGTGCGCCAGCGTTCGGCGGGACTGACCGCCAAGCAGCTGGTCGATTGGGCAAACGAGGCAAAGACCTACGTCCACGGCTACTTTACGCTCGAGAGCTTCGACGCACTGGCTGCCGGCGGCCGCATTCCGCCCGCGGCGGCGCAGCTCACGGCAAAGCTCGATGTCAAGCCCGAGCTCTCCTACGACCTTGCCGGCTCGCTGTCGCTGGTCGGCGTCAACCGCGGCCGCAAGAAGGCGCTCAAGTCCATCCTCAAGTCGTTCCGCGAGAACTACGTGCCCGACCGCACCATGCCCATCGCCATCATGACGGCCGATGCCGAGAAGGACGGCGACTGGCTCGAAGCTGCCATCCGCAAGGAGGAGGGTTGCGCCGACGTCACGATCATTCGCGGCTCCGTGGGTCCCACCATCGGCTCGCACGTGGGCCCCGGCATGGTGGGCTGCGCGTTTTGGGGTAAGAACCGCGCCGACAAGGCGTCGCTTTCCGACCGTATCGCCCGCCGCGTGCGCGGTCAGTAGGCAAGCGCTGCGTCCGTAATCGCCCTCGACTCACAGCCCAAACGCTGGCACCGAGTATTCAACCTGGTAACAACACCCAACCCAAAAGGAAAGGTTTCATGGCAAACAAGCTCTCTGTCGCATTTATCGGCACCGGAATTATGGGTGCCCCCATCGCCGGCCACATTCTGGACGCCGGCTATCCCGTCACGGTCAACAACCGCACCAAGTCCAAGGCCGCCACGCTTATCGAGCGCGGCGCCGTCTGGGCCGATACGCCGGCAGACGCCGTGGCTAACGCCGATGTCGTCTTTACCATGGTGGGTTATCCCTCCGAGGTCGAGGAACTCTACCTGGCGGGCGACGGCCTGCTCGCGTGCACTAAGCCCGGCGCGGTCCTGATCGACCTCACCACGAGCTCGCCCGAGCTTGCCCGTGACATTGCCGAGGCCGCCCAGGTTTCTGGTCGCATGGCGTTTGACTGCCCCGTCACCGGCGGCGAGTCGGGCGCTATCGCCGGTACGCTCACGGCTATCGTGGGCGCTACCGAGAACGACATCGCGCCGGTCCGCGACATCCTTGCCACCTTTGCGGCCAACATTTGCTGCTTCGACGGCGCCGGCAAGGGCCAGGCTGCCAAGCTCGCCAACCAGGTGTCGCTGGGCGCCTGCATGGTCGGCATGGCAGACGCCATGGCATTTGCCGAGCTGAGCGGCCTTGACCTGGAGAAGACCCGTCAGATGATCCTAGGCGGCACCGGCAAGTCCGGCGCCATGGAGAGCCTGGCTCCCAAGGCGCTCGACGGCGACTACAAGCCCGGCTTTATGGTCGAGCACTTCATTAAGGACCTGCGCTTGGCGCTCGCCTATGCCGACGACCGCGAGCTTGCGCTGCCCGGTGCCGACGTGGCCTTTACGCTCTACGACATGCTCGACGCCATCGGTGGCGCCAAGCTGGGTACCCAGGCCGTCACGGTCCTCTATAAGGAGGAGGCCGACGCCATCGCCGCCGGTCTGGACTGGTCGCAGTATCGTCCCGAGGAGCATGGCGCTCACGAGGAAGGCTGCGGTTGCGGCGAGCATGGCGACGACCACGAGTGCGGTTGTGGCCACCACCATGGCGAGGACCACGAGTGCTGCGGCGGCCACAGTCATGACGACGGCCACGAGTGCTGCTGCGGCCATCATCACGAGGAGTAGCGACCATGAGCTGGACGTTCGTGGTGCTTGCGCTGGTGCTCTTTCTCTTTGCGATCTACATCGGCTTTTTGTGCGGCCAGTGGGCGTGCGAAAAGCGCGTCATCACCAAGCGCGATTACTGGATCGCCAATTTTGCAGGCGCGGCGGCAGTCGTCCTGCTGACCTGGGTGTTCTCGCTGTTCCCGCTGGTGCAGTTTGCGCCGATCGGCTGGCTCGGCGGCTTTATCGCCGGTCTTAAGATGAGCTTTGGCGAGTCCGTCGGTCCGTGGCGCAAGCACGACGAGGTTTTTAACGTCAACAAGGCTCACCGCGCCGCCGCCGACGCGGGCGACGCCGAGGAACGCCGCCGTGCGCGTCGCAATGGCGCGGCCGATCGACAGCTCATCTCGGTCACCGATGACAGCAAGCGTGCTGGCAAGCACGCTAAGAAATAGTAAGAAGAGGTAACTATGGCAGAAAACAAAGACGAACAGCTCACCGACGAGGAGCTGGCACAGCTTCAGCTGGCAGAGGAGAACGAGAACGCTGTCGACCGCCTGGTCAAGGAACTCGGCTGCCCCACGCGCCGCATCCGCCAGTTTGCCGCCCGCGTGCTGCACTTGCTTGCCGAGCGCGATCCGCAGCGCGTCGTGCCCTGCGTGCCCGCGCTGATCGAGGCACTTGACCGCCCCGAGGCGCAGACCCGCTGGGAGGCCCTCGATGCCCTGACGGCGCTCGCTACCACCTGCCCCGAGCAGCTGGGCGATGCCTTTGAGGGCGCCGAGACTGCACTGTTCGACGAGATCTCCTCCACGCTGCGCTATGCCGCCTTCCGCCTGCTGTGCGTGTGGGGTGCCACGAGCGTCGAGCGTTCGCGCGAGGCTTGGCCCATCCTGGACGAGGCCATCCAGTGCTACCACGGCGACCTTGAGTATCGCGACATGCTCGGTTGCCTGTACGAGTTTTGCCAGGGCGAGATCGACGCCGAGGTTGCCGAGAAGCTTGCGCTGCGCCTTAAGTTCGATGCCGAGAACGGCAAGGGCAGCTATCTCAAGGCCCGTTCGAGCGAGATTTGCGAAATGCTTGTTAAACGTTTTGGCCTGGATCTCTCCAAAAAGAAGAAGCGTGCTAGCGTTAAAAAATCTGACGACGCCGAAAACGAGGAGTAACAGATTATGGCGCACGATGTAGTCCTGATTCCCGGTGACGGTATCGGTCCCGAGATTACGCAGGCCATGCGCCGCGTGGTCGAGGCCACCGGTGTCCAGATCAACTGGAACGTCCAGGAGGCCGGTGCCGGCGTCATGGACGAGTTTGGCACGCCGTTGCCCCAGCACGTGCTCGATGCGGTCGCCGAGACCAAGGTCGCCATCAAGGGTCCCATCACCACGCCGGTCGGCACGGGTTTCCGCAGCGTCAACGTGGCCCTGCGCAAGCACTTCGACCTGTACGCCTGCGTGCGCCCCTGCCTGTCGCAGCCGGGCGACGGCTCGCGCTTCCGCGACGTCGACCTGGTTATCGTGCGCGAGAACACCGAGGACCTCTACGCCGGCATCGAGTTCGATGAGGGCGCTGCCGAGGTCGAGGAGCTCTCGCAGCTCGTTGAGCGCTCGGGTCAGAAGACCTTCGCCGCGGATTCCGCCATTTCGATCAAGCCCATTTCCATCGCCAAGAGCCGCCGCATTGTGGAGTATGCCTTTGAGTATGCCCGCCGCTGCGGCCGCAAAAAGGTGACGGCCGTGCACAAGGCCAACATCATGAAGGCGACCGACGGCCTGTTCCTGCGCGTGGCGCGCGAGGTGGCCTCCAACTATCCCGATATCGAGTTCAACGACAAGATCGTCGACGCCACCTGCATGGGTCTGGTCCAGAACCCCAACGACTTCGATGTCCTGGTGCTGCCCAACCTGTACGGCGACATCGTGAGTGACCTGTGCGCCGGCCTGGTGGGCGGCTTAGGGATGGCCCCGGGTTCCAACATCGGTGCCGACTGCGCCATCTTTGAGGCAACGCACGGTTCCGCGCCCGATATCGCGGGCCAGGATATCGCCAACCCCACGGCCGAGATCCTGTCTGCGGCTATGATGCTCGATCATCTGGGCGAGAATGATGCGGCCAATCGTATCCGCGCCGCCGTGTCTGCCACGCTCGACGAGGGTAAGCAAGTTACCGGCGACGTACGTCGTGCCCAGACCGGTTCTGTCGAGGGCGCGGTGGGTACGCAGGCCTTTGCC
Source organism: uncultured Collinsella sp. (assembly GCA_902493915.1). Taxonomy (GTDB): domain Bacteria; phylum Actinomycetota; class Coriobacteriia; order Coriobacteriales; family Coriobacteriaceae; genus Collinsella. Next base: position 2,568 of record CABUQY010000059.1, on the reverse strand, counting down.
GATGCCGTTATCGCACACTTGGCCTAAGACATACAGGCTGCAAACGCCTAAATAGTACTTAAGTGTTTGCGTATAACCTAAGAATCAATACGCCCGGCGCCTCGTCGGGCGTATCCTATTGAGGACTATGTTTCCTAACAAGGAGTAACTGATATGGGTCTGATTCAAAAGAAGGACGAGAAGGACGAGATCGACGGCATCCAGATCATCGAGCGCGGCGAAGGCCCCGACGGTGATGAGGACGAGAAGATCGACCTGGTCGCCGGCACGTCTGCCGAACATATTGCCGCTGGCACGACCGCCGAGGAGGAGGACGCTCGCCTGGAGGAAAAGATCGCCGCGGACGCTGCCGACGAGAACCTCATGCCTGAGGAGCAGGGCGAGGACGACGACCCCGACGTGGACGACCACGCTTGCAAGCACAAGAAGACGATGATTGCCGCCTTTGTGGTCGCCGTCGTGATTGCTGCCGTGGTCGGCTTCTTTATCGGCAATGGCGGCTTTGGCGGCAAGGGCGTCGGCTCGGCGACCCTGACCGAGGACAAGCTCGATTCGACCGTGGCAAGCTATAGCTACAACGGCAAGAAGAGCGACATTACCGCGCGTGAGGCCATCGAGAGCCAGTACAGCCTCGACACCGTCAAGGGCGACGACGGCAACTACGCCGCTCCGTCTGCCGACGTTATCCTGTCCTACGTGCGCAACCAGATTCTGCTGGACGCTGCCGAGGACGAGGGCATTACCGTCTCTTCCAAGGAAATGAAGCAGTACGCCGAGGATTCCATCGGCACCTCCGACTACAAGACCATGGCCACGCAGTATGGCGTGTCCAAGGATCAGGCCAAGCAGATCGTCCGCCAGTCCGCGACGCTGCAGAAGCTCTACAAGAAGAAGGTGGGCGATAGCTCCGCAAGCATGCCGACCGCCCCGACCGAGCCTGCTGACGGCAACGAGGAGACCGCGAGCAAGGACTACGCCGACTACATCATCAACCTTGCCGGCGATGAGTGGGATAGCTCAAAGGGCACTTGGAAGGATGCCGACAGCACCTATGCCAAGGCCTTTGCCGATGATGCCTTTACGGCCGATAGCGCCACCTACAAGCAGGCCATGACCGCCTACTACACTGCTTATCAGCAGTATTCCTCGCAGGCTTCGAGCGCCAGCTCCAAGTGGACCGAGTATGCTAACGGCCTCTACGCCAAGGCTAACATCAGCATCTACGGCCTGTTTGCGTAAGGTTTGCCTGAGCCGCCGAGCGCGTAGCCAAAAATCTGATAAGCCCGCTAGAACGGATATCGTTCTAGTGGGCTTTTTGCACTGTGTGGAGGGCAATGGGAGGGGGTGGTTGTATGCAAATTTTGGGACACTTTATTCATATAAAGTGAAAACGATTTCGGCTAAACTGGTAGTAACAATGTGGTACCACTGTTCATCTGGTAGTAACCAATTTTGAGACGAAATCGAATGGAAATTGCTAAGAATTAGTTTGGTAATGAAATATATGCAACATGTCTACCTGCGCAAATTACCGTTTACGGGCCAAAAATAACCGTTTGGCAACGATATAGTAATTTGAACGAAATGTGGTGGACGTTTGAATTGAGTGTGTGCTTCCGTACATACCAGCAACCCTAAATAGGGACTGGGTTGTCTAAGTTTGCGCATCAATGCCGGCAAGCGGAGAAGCCGGTATGCACAAGGCGCGGACATGGAACTCGTTGGTGAACAACGAAAGAAAGGTTGGAGGAGATACCAATATGATGAAGTACCTCCAGAAGCTCGGCAAAGCGCTGATGCTTCCCGTCGCGGCGCTTCCCGTCGCAGGTATTCTTATGGGTGTGGGCTACCTGCTCGCTCCCGCAGTCATGGGTGCTGCCGGTGACACTACCGGTTTTGCCTATACCGCCGGTTTCCTGCTCATCAAGGCAGGCGGCGCTCTTATCGATAACATGGCCTGGCTGTTCGCAGTCGGCGCCGCTGTCGGCCTTGCCGACGATCACGATGGCACCGCTGGCCTCGCTGGCCTCGTCGCCTTCCTGATGATCCAGCAGCTCCTGAACCCCGCTGTTGTTGGCACCATTCGTGGTATGGACGCCGATGCTCAGACCGCTTGGCTTGCCACGACCGAGGGCATCGCGTTCTCCAAGATCGCTGGTAACTCCTTCATCGGCATCCTGTCCGCCATCATCGGTGGCACTTGCTACAACAAGTTCAAGGACACCCGTCTTCCCGACTGGCTGGCCTTCTTCTCCGGCAAGCGTTGCGTCGCCATCATGACCGCCGTCATCTGCATCGTCGTCTCCGTCGTCCTGCTCTTTGCTTGGCCGCTCATCTTCGGTGCTCTTGTTGCTCTTGGTGAGGGTATCGCCGCCATGAGTGGTATCGGCGCTGGCATCTACGCCTTCCTCAACCGCCTGCTCATCCCGACCGGTCTGCACCACGCTCTGAACAACGTGTTCTGGTTCGACACCATCGGCCTGGGCGACCTGACCCACTTCTGGGCTGTCGAGACCTCTGCTGACGTCAAGTGGAGCCTCGGTATGTACATGTCCGGCTTCTTCCCCT
>CABUQY010000058.1 GCA_902493915.1 uncultured Collinsella sp. | reverse complement strand
GGAGGCCTCGCGGCCTCCCCCTTTTTTGCGTTAATAACTCATAATGTAGTTGCATTTCACCTGTAACCCGGTTGGGCTTATGGGTAACGAGCTTTTATTTAAAGACAATAAATCGAATCACAAGGGCAATTGCTACGACCACGATGATCAAAAGCAGAATTGTCAGTCGATGCTGCTTACGTCGTTTACTTGACGATACGAAGATCGTTTTCCCTTGTTTTGGCGTCTCGAGATAACGAGCCGAATGCGTTAAGGTCTGCTTAGGTCGAGGGCCTCTTTGCTGTCGACTTTTGGGCGTTTTCGTCGGGTCGTCATTGATCGCGCTGTTTTTTGATAACGGTGCATCTTTCAGATATACGGGATTGCTCGATGCGACGCCCATATGCTTACGTCCCGTCTGGGCATCCTCGAGCGTTTGATATCGATTTCTCGTCACATACTCGGGCTCTGCATCATTAATGGGCTCTTGTGAGATGTGGGGGCGATGGAACCGTGGCGGCTGCGTGGAAGTATCTTCCCCCTGCGTCGGTATAAACTTATTGTTGTGGTTTTGGTCGTCCATGATGCCCTTTAGCTCGTTACCAACAACGTATACGCGCTCATTGTAAGCCCCTTGTTATTTGTAGCTGTGGACATACTCGTTATTTAAGCTCTGGTTCAAAGAACCTTAACCTTCCTAAAATCTGAGTCATATGCACTTAGATATGCTTATAGTATTGGACTCAAAAAACTTTATAGTCGATGTATATATGAGCACCGGGTGGGCATATATAAGAGCGTCAAAAGAAGTCCCAGTCACCTAGAAGATGACTCGGCAGTCCTATAAAGGAGTGGTAAACATGGCAAGCATGGTTCCTTATCGTTCGGTTTTTGGCGTTCGTCCCTCTGCAAGCTCGCTGTTCGATCTGTTTGATGATATGAGCGACCTAGCGAACAACTCGATTGCCTCTAAGGCGTTCCCCGTTGACGTTGAGGATAAGGGCGATGGCTATGAGGTCAAGGCTTATCTGACCGGCGTCGCCAAGGACGATATCGATGTCGAGCTTAACGAGGGCCGTCTGTCCATTAGCGTGAATGTCGAGGAAGACGAGGAGAACGAGGGCAAGAACTTCCTGCAGAAGGAGTTCAGCTCGTACAGCGCGACGCGTGGCGTGTATCTTAAGGACGCTTCGAGCGAGGGCCTCTCGGCTAAGTACGCTGACGGCATCCTGACCGTTACGGTTCCCAAGATCGTTGAGAAGAAGAACGTTACGAAGATCTCCATCGACTAACTTCGTTGGTGTTCTGCGCTATTAAAAGATAACAAAAGGGGCTGGGAAGCGATTCCCGGCCCCTTTTGCTGTCTAGGAAAGCCTATTGAATGGTTGCTGGCCGATACTGGCTTGCGGGGCATATCGAGAGTTTTCGTGATCCTTGGAGAAGGGTGGCGGAGCTGCCGACCTCGTCATCCAGGGTTGCGGCTAGAGCTTTGGCATAGCTTTTGACGGTAAGGCTCGGACGATTGTTATCTTGGCTGATATGCATGGCAATGAGCTGTTCGGTGCGATCGGTAACAAGTTCGCGCGCGGCTTCGGCGGCTTGGTCGTTGGAGAGGTGTCCCCTTGCAGACAGGATGCGCTCCTGAAGAAAGCGGGGATATTCTCCCTCGCGCAGCATGGTCACATCGTGGTTGCTTTCGAGCGCAAGGACTCGACAATCTTTGAGGGTGTTCATGGCTTGGCTCGATAGTTCTCCGGTGTCGGTGGCAAAGCCGATTGAATCATCGAGAGCATTGAATCGATAGCCGACAGGATTGATGACATCGTGTGATGTTGAGTAGGTTTGCACCTGGATGCCGGCAATGGATAGGGTGTCACCGGGATCGAATTCCTCGACAGGCAGATGCGAAAGACTTTCTTTGCTCGAAAGTGTGCCCCTGCTGGCAAAGAGGGGGCCGTGCCAGTGCTTGCACCAGACATCGAGGCCCTTGATGTGATCGCTATGCTCATGAGTAATGAGAAGAGCCGAGACGTTGTCTGTCGAGAGCCCCAGTTCTGCCATGCGCTTTAATGTCTCGCGGCGAGACAGTCCGTCATCGACCATAATGAGCCCCTGCGGGCCCTCGATGAGTGCGCAGTTGCCTTTAGAGCCACTGCCGAGGATATGAAGGTGCAGGCAAGACATAAGATTCCAAAGGATACAATGGGTGCGGACGAATAAAGGAGGAAGCGAATGCCAACGGTATCACAGCATTACGGACACCATGCTGCGTCGTGGGCCGATGATAAAGCCCTGGCAACGCGGCAGACGGCTGCCCCCGTGGTGCTCATGGTATCAGGTGGTGCGGACTCGACGGCTTTGCTCCTTATGGCGTGCACATCAAAGTTGGATATTCTGGATGGGCGTGGTGTAGCCCCCATCGCGCGTGAGCGACTGCACGTGCTGCACGTGAACCATCATCTGCGCGGCGAGGCATCCGATGGCGACGAGGCCTTCGTGCGTGAGCTCTGCGCGCAATATGGTCTACCGCTGTGTGTTGAGCATGCCTATTTTGATGATGAATCGGGCAATATCGAGGCGGCTGCCCGCGAAGTGCGCTATGCCGCGGCGCGGAGGTATGTTCGTGAGCTCTGCGCCCAGACGGGGGCACCGCGAACGGCGGCTCGTATCTGCACTGCGCACACGTCTTCTGATCGAGCGGAAACGTTTTTGATGAACGCGATTAAGGGTTCGGGCCCCGCTGGCCTATCGAGCATTCCTCGCCGGAGGAACATCGTGGTGCGTCCCTTGCTCGACCTGACTCATGATGAGCTCGTTGGCTATCTGCAGGTGCATGGTCAGCCGTGGCGAGAGGACGAGAGCAACGAGGACGTGTCGTACTTGCGTAACTACGTGCGCCATCGAGTGATGCCGGTGGTGGCGCAGCGCAACGCGAGCGTCTGCAAGACGATTGGCGCCGCCTGCGAGATCTTAGGCGATGAGGATGCCTTTCTTTCCCAGCTTTCCGCACAGGCGTTTCGAAGCTGCCTGCGTAAGGAGGCGGTGGGCGCACTGGTCCTCGACGCTCGCCGACTGGCCGCGGCCGAGGTGGTGATTGCTCGGCGCATGGTGCGACTGGCAATTAAGCGTATCGACCCCGACGCTCGCCCGGAGATGCGGCATGTGGAGCGCGTGCTCGCCTGTGTCTCCGAGGGCTCGGGTTCGGTCACGCTGCCGGCGGGAATCGATGCGCGCGTGGAGTTTGGCATGCTGTCATTCAAGGCCCCGGCGGCGCGCGAGGGGTTAGTTGCCGATTGGGTCACCATTCCCGGTCGATTGCCGCTGGGGGCGGGCCGCATCCTGGTGGCAGAGCCGATGGCTGTGGAGCCGGGGTGTGATATTGTGCGCCGTGCCCGCGAACTTGCGGGTGCCGGAGGGGTGGTCGCTATGGTGGATGCCGCGACGCTGGGCTTTGCCGATCGCGATAGCGAACGGATGCTCGCCGGCTCGCGCGGGGAGATTCCCGCCGAGGCGCGTTTGGCGCGTCTGTGGGTAGACGGTCCCGTGCCGGGGGATGTGATGTGTCCGTTGGGCATGAGTGGGCGAAGTAAGAAGGTATCCGACCTACTCAACGAGGCTCGTATTCCTGTTTCTGAGCGCGCAGGCGTTCCCGTGGTGAGAACGGCTCCGGGAGGTGCCGTGGTATGGGTCGCAGGCGTTCGCACGGACGAGCGTTTTAAATGCACGGCCGCAACGCGCGTGGCGTATCTGCTTCGTGTGGTCGATGCGGAATAGCGTCCCACGCCAGCTATTCTGTGCGACGTTGACGGTATTCCCGCGCTGATGGCGTACGGGCTGGAAAATATACCCCGTGCGCTGCTAAAATGTGAAGTTCGCGTCCATACGGCGGTGTATGGGCGATAAGCACAAGAAAGGGTTGTCATGGCTTCTCAACATCCGGATATCGAGAAGGTTCTGTTTACGCAGGAGGATATCGACGGTATCGTCTCTCGCCTGGGCGAGCAGATTACTCGCGACTACGCGGGTAAGGATCTGGTGCTGATTGCGGTCCTGCGCGGCGCCGTGGTCTTTATGGGCGACCTGATGCGCAAGATCGAGCTGCCGACCAACATCGATTTCATGGCTGTTTCGAGCTATGGCGACGGTGTGAAGTCCTCGGGTATCGTGCGTATCATTAAGGACCTGGATATCGACATCCGCGGTCGCGACGTGCTGATCGTCGAGGACATTCTGGACTCGGGCCTGACGCTCAAGTATCTGATGAAGAACCTCAAGAGCCGCAAACCCGCTTCTCTGGAGGTCGCCGCCTTCCTGTGGAAGGACGTTGAGGACCGTACCTCGGCCGTCACGCCCAAGTATGTTGGAACCCATTGCCCCGATGCCTTTGTGGTGGGCTACGGCCTCGACTATGCCGAGCGCTATCGTAACCTTCCGTATCTGGGCATTTTGAAACCGGAGGTTTATTCGTAAGATGCCCGACGACCGTAACGATAACAATTCCCAGACTCCCCGGGAGCCTAAGATCCCGGGGATGCCCGGAGGCAAGAAGCCCACGCGTACGGGCTGGCTGTATTTTATTTTGGCTTGCGCGCTTCTGGGCTACGCCTTCTTTAACATGGGCTCCGGCTTTGCCAATTCCAGCAATACCGTAAAGCTTGCGACGAGCGAGATGGTCAACGCCATTAAGCAGGATCGCGTCGAAGATTTGACCTATACGGTTCAAGACGGAAGCGTGTCGGGTCATTACTGGAAGACAAAAAAGGACAAGGGCGATACGAGCGAGCTCAAGAGCTTTTCCTCGACCTATGTCGGCTCCGATTCGCTTGCCGAGCTTATGGCGGAGCACCCCGATACCAAGTACATCGTCAACACCAATGACCCCGATTTTTGGGGCGACTTGGCGATGAGCGTGCTTCCGACGATCGCCCTGATCGCCATTATGTTCTACTTTATGCGCCAGATGATGGGCGCCAACAACAGGAACATGCAGTTTGACAAGACCAACGCCAAGACCAACGAGGCCACGCGCCCCAAGGTCAAGTTTGAAGACGTTGCCGGCGTGGACGAGGCGGTCGAGGAACTCGAGGAGATCCGTGACTTTTTGAGCGATCCGGATCGCTATCGCAAGCTGGGCGCCAAGATCCCGCGTGGCGTGTTGTTGGTGGGCCCTCCGGGCACCGGTAAAACGCTGCTGGCCAAGGCTGTTGCCGGCGAGGCGGGCGTGCCGTTCTTTAGCATCTCGGGTTCCGACTTTGTCGAGATGTTCGTGGGTGTCGGCGCCAGCCGCGTCCGTGACCTCTTTAAGGAGGCCAAGTCCCAGGCCCCGTCGATCATCTTCATCGATGAGATCGATGCCGTGGGACGTCAGCGCGGAGCTGGCTTGGGCGGCGGTCACGACGAGCGCGAGCAGACGCTCAACCAGCTGCTGGTCGAGATGGACGGTTTTGAGGAGAGCGAGTCGGTCATCCTGATCGCTGCGACCAACCGTCCCGACATCCTGGATCCGGCATTGCTGCGTCCCGGTCGTTTTGACCGTCAGGTCACGGTCGACCGTCCGGATGTGAAGGGCCGCGAGCAGATCTTGCGCGTGCATGCCGAGAACAAGCCGATGGACGAGGACGTGAAGTTTGAGAAGCTCGCCCAGATGACCGTTGGCTTTACCGGTGCCGATCTGGCGAACTTACTCAATGAGTCTGCACTGTTGGCTGCCCGCCGCCATCGTTCCGTGATCTCGATGGACGAGGTCGAGGAATCGATGGAGCGCGTGATTGCCGGTCCGCAGCGCAAGGGTCGCGTGATGACCGAGGCCGAGCGCACCACGATTGCCTACCACGAGAGCGGCCACGCCCTGGTGGGCCACATCCTGGAGCATTCCGATCCGGTCCACAAGATTTCGATCGTCAGCCGCGGCCAGGCTTTGGGTTACACACTGCAGCTTCCGCAGGAGGATCACTTCCTCAAGACCAAGAACGAGATGCTCGACGAGCTCGCCGTGTTCTTGGGTGGCCGCGTTGCCGAGGAACTCATGTGCGACGACATTACGTCGGGCGCGAGTAACGATCTGGAGCGGGCGACCAAGATGGCACGCGAGATGGTTACGCGTTTGGGCATGAGCGAGGAGCTGGGCACGCAAGTGTTTGGCGAGGCGCAGCATCAGGTATTCCTGGGCCGCGACTATGCCGATCATCAGGACTACTCTGAGGAGACGGCGCGTCGCATCGACATCGAGGTCCAGCGCATTATGCGTGAGGCCCATCGTCGTGCGGTCGAGATCCTGGATGCCCGTCGCGATCAGCTCGACCTGATGGCCAAGGTGCTGCTCGAGCGCGAGACCGTCGAGGGTGACGCCGTGAACGCCCTGCTCGACAACGAGTGGGACGTCTACCTTGAGCGCGAGGGCGACATCCTGGCGGCCAAGGAGGAGCGCAATGCCAAAGCTGCCGGTATGCCGACCAAGAAGCGTGCGCCTCGCATGAGCGAGGAGGAGCTTGCGGCGGACGCCGCGGCATTTGCGCAGGCGGCCATGCAGGAGGATGCCGAAGTCGCATCCGACGATGCCGGCGATGACTGTGCCGCCAATGCCGGTGCCGACAACGACGCCGACAAATAGCCTTTGTGGCGAAAGCCTCTGCGGGGAAACCTGCGGAGGCTTTTTCTTCGCTGATTGGGGACAGCCTTAAATGAGCGTTTTCACGCATTTAAGTCTGTCCCCAATCAACATTGCTGCGGCGCTTTGCCCGACTAAAGCGTACAATACCGCCTATGCGAAAGGGGAACAGATGATCAACGAAACTACGTATGCTCGCGGTGCGGAGAGCTCCATCATCCGCGAGATTTTTAGCTATGGCCTTGAGCGCAAGGCACAAATCGGCGCGGAAAACGTGTTCGATTTCTCGCTGGGCAACCCGAGCGTTCCTGCTCCCGCTGCCGTCGCAGAGTCCATCAAAAAGGCCCTGGAGCTGCCGAGCGAACAGCTGCACGGATACACGCCCGCACTGGGCCTGCCACAGTGCCGTACCGCCGTGGCTGAGTCGCTCAACCGTCGCTTCGGTACGAGCTATGAGGGCAGGGATGTCTTTATGACCGTGGGTGCGGCGGCTTCGCTCACCTGCACGCTCAATGCCGTTACGAACCCGGGTGACGAGGTCATTGTTATCGCCCCGTACTTTCCGGAGTATCGCGTGTGGATTGAGAAGGCCGGCTGTACGTGTGTCGAGGCGCTCGCCGATGAAGATACGTTCCAGCTGAGCGTGGATAACGCGCTCAAGGCGATTACCGATAAGACGGCTGCCGTCATTATCGACTCACCCAACAACCCGACCGGTGCCGTGTATACGCGCGACACCCTGACGCGACTGGCCAATGTTTTACGCGAGGTCAACGCCAAGCGCGATCCCGAGAACCCGATCACGCTTATCTCGGATGAGCCGTATCGCGAGATTGTCTATGGCGCCGAGGTGCCGTGGGTGCCTTCGATCTACGAGCACACCATCGTGTGCTACTCGTATTCCAAGTCGCTTTCGCTACCGGGCGAGCGCGTGGGGTGGATCCTGGTTCCCAATACGAATCCTCAGGCAGCTCGTCTAATGCCGGCTGTTGCGGGTGCCGCCCGTACGCTGGGCTTCGTGTGTGCACCTGCGCTCTTCCAGCGCGTAATTATCGACTGCATCGATGAGTCGAGTGACGTTGAGGCCTATGCACGCAACCGCACGGCGCTTACCGACGCATTAACGGAGTACGGCTACACCTATGTTGAGCCGGATGGTGCTTTCTACCTGTGGGTGAAGGCGCTGGAGCCCGATGCGAACGCCTTCTGCGAGCGCGCGAAGAAGTACGAACTGCTCGCGGTGCCTTCGGATAGCTTTGGCATGCCGGGCTGGTTCCGCCTTGGCTACTGCGTGAGCTACGAGACTATCGTCAACTCGCTGCCCGCCTGGAAGCGGCTGGCCGACGAGTATCGTCCAAAGTAAAGCGCTCTGCTTACAATGTTTTACGTGAAACGGGGTTTGGTTTTAAGCCAGGCCCCTTTGCCATGGACGTTGTGTCGTTGGAATGGAGCGGTTTTACGACCATCGAATGCTGTGCGTACAATGAATATACGCGACGGCCATACCGGATAAGGAGACCCGATGCCCTACCTGCTTTCTTGTGATATCCATACTCATACGATGTTCTCCGCGCATGCGTATTCAACCATCGAGGAGAACATATATTGGGCGGCAGAGCGCGGCCTGCAGGTGCTCGGTTCCGCTGATCATTTAAGCTCGATGGTTACGCCTTGCCCCAATGACCTGCGCAGTTTCCAATTCTTTATTAACCAGGGTATCTGGCCGCGCATTTGGAGCGGCGTGCTGGTGCTTCGCGGCGCCGAGGCCGATATCGTTTCGCTAGACGGAAGCTTGTTTGGCGAGGACATTCCCGTTTCGCTCGATATTGCCGGCGATTCGTATAGTCACCAGCATTCGCTGTTCGATTTGGTGTCGCGTAATTTGGATTATCTGGTGGCAAGCGTGCATAATTCACAGTTTGCCGAAGGCGCGACGCTCGCCCAGACGACTGAGATGTATGTCAATGCCCTGGAGCACCCCAAGGTGTTCATGCTTGGGCACACGGGTCGTTCGGGCGTGCCGTTCGATATCGATGAGGTGCTGCTGGCGGCCAAGGCCAAGCACAAGATCATTGAGATCAATAACCATAGTCTTGAGCATGGCACGGATGCCGAGCATTGGGCCGCATGCCGCAAGATTGCCGAGCGTTGCGCCGAGCTGGGCGTGGGCATTGGCGTGTCGACCGATGCCCATATTGGCATGGCCATTGGCAAGCTTGACCATGCCCGCAAGTTGCTCGACGAGATTCACTTCCCGCTGGATTTGATTGTGACGCGTGACCGCGAGACGCTGCTGCGCGAGATGGCGGCAGCCGGTGTGTGCGACCTGCGCAAGGGGATGTAGCGAGACTCATATGCCCAACGAAGGGGGCGGTCCAGACGGGCCGCCCCTTTCTTGTGCCGGTAGATTTTTGGGACATGCCTTAAAATCTACTATTTGCTGGCGATGGTGAAGGTAGATTTTAAGGCATGTCCCAAAAATCTACCGGGGTGGTTTAGCGGCGTTCGAGGACCGCTACGGTTTCGGTGTGGTCGGTGTGAGGGAACATGTCGACGGGCGTGATCTTGAGCAGGCAATAGCCTCCGTCGAGGAGCTGATGCAGGTCGCGCTCTTGAGTTACGGGGTTGCAGCTGATATAGGTGATGCGGCGCGGCTTAAGCGCGCAGGCAGCTTCGAGGAACTCGGGGGTAGAGCCGGCGCGCGGCGGATCGATGGAAAGGACATCGACCCGCTCGTTGTTATCGGCGGCATCCAGGATGCAATCGGTGGCGTCGTCGGCCATAAACCAGGCGCTGCGGGTGAGGCCGTTGAGCTCGGCATTGCGACGTGCGTCGGCAATGCCCGCCGGGTTGCGCTCCACGCCGAGCAGCATAATGCCGATGCCCTTTTTCTGGGCATCTTTAACTGCGCAAAGACCGATGGTACCGCTGCCACAGTAGGCATCCATGAGCACATCGCCCTGGTGCAAATCCATGCCGTCGATAGCGAGCTGATAGAGCAGCTCGGTCTGTTGCGGGTTGGTCTGGTAGAACGCGGTGGGGGAGATATCGAACTCGCAGCCGAGTAGCTGGTCGCGCATGCACTTGGCGCCATACACGATGCGGGTTTCCTCGCCGAGGATGGCGTTGCCGGGGCGTCCGTTGATGTTTTGGGCGACGGTGACGATGCGCGGATCGAGTGCGGCGACGGCCTCAAAGAATTCCTGCGCATGCGGTAAGTCACGCTGGGCGGTCACGAGCGTAACCATGACCTGGTCGGTACGCCAACCGCAGCGGACGACGGCATAGCGAAGCAAACCAAGATGCTTGTCCTCATTAAAGGCGGGAATATGCAGCCGCTCAGCTTCGCGTGCGATGCCGTTGAGAATCTGACGGGCGCCCGGTGCCTCGACGGGGCATTCGGGTACGGCAACGATCTTGTGCGTGCCGCGCTCAAAGAAACCGCACCGGACAGTGCCTTCTTTGCCGGGGGCAAAGGGAGTGGCGGCCTTATGGCGAAAACCGCGCGGCGCAGGATATTTGCCCGGGTCGCCCAGGGTGACGCCCATACCGCGAATGGGGTCGACGCTAATGCCCTCGCGCTCGCAAAGGGTAGCAAAAAGCTCCTCCATGGCGGCCTGCTTGGCTGCCAACTGCTTCTTATAAGGACGATTGAGCGCCGTGCACCCACCGCAAGATTTCATGATCGAACAGGGAGACTTGGGGTCCACGGCCTTACGCGCAGACGAAACCCGATCTTTATGCGAGCGCTTGGAACGAGTCTGAGGCGCTTTATCCCCGCCTCGACGAGAGTCAGAACGCTTGGTCTTAGCTCTGCTCTTGGTCGGTTTGCTTTTTGCAGCTTTAGAAGACTTGGATTTCGTAGAAGATTTCTCCTCCTTCGACCCCTCAGCCGCCTCGATCAAAGCACGACGAGCCTTACGCTCCGCACGAGATTCTGCCATGAATTAACCCCACTAATTTACAAATTGAAATCTGAAAGCATTGTACCGTGCCAAGTTAGCAGACGATATGCAAGCGCCCATTTCATGTCAGTGATAAGTCCAACGATGTTTGCCCGGCGTGGGCGGGGAGCGGCGCGTAATTAAGTTTATCG
>CABUQY010000057.1 GCA_902493915.1 uncultured Collinsella sp. | reverse complement strand
GTCGAGCTCCTCATCGCTCATGCCCTCAAACGGGTCGAACTCCTCGACTTCCTCGAGCTCCTCGGTATCCACCGCGTCCAGGGACTCGTCGTCCAAAATCTCATCGGCAGGCTGCATATTGTCGGACATGGGAATCCCTTTCTAAATAAAGCCGAGCGCGTGGGCAAATACCAGCAAGCCCACAATCGCGGCGGTGATGGAAAGAACGTATACGGAGGCGGCGGCGATGTCCTTCGCACGCTTGGCCAGCGGATGGAGCTCCTGGGTCGCCAGGTCGACGATGGCCTCCATGGCGGTATTGCAAAGCTCGCCGTGGATCACCAGGCCGCAACAGATGATAATCGTGGCCCACTCGGCAATGTCGAGCCCCACGATGCAGCCTGCAATGACGGTGCACACGCCCGCCACGAGCATGACCTTAATGTTGCGCTCGGTCTTGACGGCGGTGACGAAGCCCTCCATAGCGTAAGAAAACGACTTTAAGAAGGACGGATGGTCCTTGTTCGATCCGGGAATCATAGACGGCTCCTAGTCGTGGGCGTGGTTGGTGATGGGGCCGACGTGGACTAGCTTGGGGTCCTCGCCGCGCTCGAGCGCCAAATCGCGCAGGATGGCGTCCTCGCGGGCCTCCATGACCTCGGCCTCGTCGTCCTCGATGTGGTCATAGCCCAGCAGGTGCAGCATGCCGTGTACGAGCATCAGACGGCACTCGTCAGCGGGGCTATTGCCAAAACCGGGGGCCTGACGGGCAATAACCTGCGGGGCCAAGATAATATCGCCGAGCTCGAGCGTCTCATCGGCGGGAATGTCATCGTCAAAGGCCGAATCGCACTCAAACGAGAGTACATCGGTGGTGCGATCGATACCGCGCCACTCGTGGTTGAGCTCGTGCATCTCGTCCTCGTCGACATACGAAAGGGAAATCTCGACTTCACGTTCAACGCCCTCGGCGGCAAGCACAACCTCGCAGATGTGCTCCACCTCCTGCGCATCGAGCAGCGTATCGAGTTCGGCATCGTTGCTGATCAATACACTCAACGGGACTCCTTTCGGTCACGTACGCGTTTCTCGCGCACATCATCATAAGTGTCGTATGCCTCGACGATACGTCCCACCAAGGCATGGCGCACCACGTCGGCGCGCTCGAGGTGCGAAAATGCGACATCGTCGACACGGCCCAAAATCTGCTCAACGTCGGCAAGACCGCCACGACGACCCACCAGGTCGCGCTGGCTCAGGTCGCCGGTGATCACGAACTTGGAGTTGAAGCCCAGGCGTGTCAGGAACATCTTCATCTGCTCAGGCGTGGTATTTTGCGCCTCGTCGAGCACCACGAAGGCATCGCTCAGCGTGCGGCCGCGCATGTAGGCAAGCGGGGCGATCTCGATCACGCCGCGCTCCATAAGCTCATCGGTGCGCTCGCGATCCATCATGTCAAAAAGGGCGTCGTAGAGCGGACGCATGTAGGGATCGATCTTTTCCTCAAGGGTACCGGGCAAAAAGCCCAGATTCTCCCCCGCCTCGACAACCGGACGCGTCAAGATCAAACGGCCCACCTCGTGACGCTTGAGCGCGGCAACGGCGAGCGCCATGGCCAGATAGGTCTTACCGGTACCGGCAGGACCCAAGCCAAAGGTGATGGTATGCGAGCGGATGGCATCCACATAGCGCTTTTGCCCGAGCGTCTTGGGACGAATGACGCGACCGCGATACGAAAGCAGCACGTCATCGCGAAGCGACGTAGCCTCGTGCTCACCGTCGCGCAAGACGGCCAGGCAGCGAGAGACATCGTCGGCAGACAGCGTGCGCCCGGCGGCCGCCTCGCGAAAAGCGTGTTTGAAAAAACGCGCCACGAGTTCGACCTCGTACGGGTCACCGCTCACGGCGATGCTATCGCCACGGGCGACCACATGGGCGCGAACCAAGCTCTCGAGCGCACGAAGGACGCCGTCGCCGGCGCCCAAAACGCATGAGGGATCAATTCCCTCGGGAACGGTAAGTCTAATCTTCGAGGCTTCCATGAACCTCCCTGCGTGCATGGACCAGGCCGGAATCATCGACTCCGATGATAGCAACATCGAGCAGGCACGGGGCTGTAAGTCCACAGGTATCGTCAAGACGGGCATGATGGAACGAACCGAGCGTCAGGTTGTCACCATACTCGAGCACGGCACGCTCGACCGTGCCCACGCGACGACGAGCGTCGGCAATAGCGAGCTCCTGCGCGGCGGCCCGCATACAGCGGCTGCGCTCGGCCATAACCTCGGGCGGCACTTGGTCGGGCATGTTGGCAGCAAGGGTACCGGGACGCTTGCTGTAGCGGAACACGTGCATACGTGAGAAACCCACACGGCGGCACAGCGCCAGCGACTCCTCGAACTCATCGTCCGTCTCGCCGGGGAAGCCGACAATAACGTCGCAAGAAAGTGAGGCCTGTGGCAGATTGGCGCGAATCATATGCACCGTGTCCTCAAAGGCCTCGGCGCTATAGGGACGGCCCATGCGATGCAGGGTCGCCGTGCAGCCGGACTGCACAGGCAGGTGCAAAAACGGGGCGATACGCTGCGGATAGCGCGCCATAACCTTAAGCAGGCGCTCAGAGATATCCATGGGCTCGACCGAGGAAATACGCACATGCGGAATAGACGTGCGCTCCATGATGGCCTCGAGCAGCTCATCGATTTCGACATGCTCGTCGGTCGCGCTCTTGCCATCGTAGGCACCCAGGTTCACACCGGTCAGCACCACCTCGGGCACGCCGGCCTCCTGGGCCTCGCGAACTTGCTCGAGCACGGACTCGACAGGCACGGAACGCTCGGGGCCGCGCGCCTTCCACACAATGCAATAGGTGCAGCGATGGTTGCAGCCGTCCTGGATCTTCACGCCCAGCCGCGAACGACCGAGCGCATCGACCACCTCGCCATCGCTGCAGGCGGGAACGCTATCGGACTCAACACCCAGCACCTCGCAAACACGTTCGGCGACATCGATCTTGGACGGCTCGGCAATCACGCGATCCGAAAGCTCCGACAGCTCCTCGGGATGCAAATTGACCACGCATCCGGTCACGACCACATAGGGCTCGTTTGGATGGGCCAGCGCATGACGGACGGCCTTACGGGTCTTAGCCTCGGCCTCGCCCGTAACGGCACAAGTGTTAATGACGATCAGATCGGCATCCTGGGGCTCCACCATCGCAAAGCCCAGGCGCATAAGATCGGCAGTGATACGGTCAGACTCAACCCGGTTGACACGGCAGCCGAGGTTGACGACGGAAATATGGGGTGCGAGCACGCGGACTCCTTAATCGAGGATATCGTCGAGGGCACTCTTGATACGGTCGGTCACCGACTTCTTACCAGAAGCGACGTCATCGCCCATCTCATCGGCAAAAGCACGGAGCAGCTCGCGTTGCTTATTGGAAAGATTGGTGGGAACGACCACGCGCAGTTGCACGATCAGGCGGCCACGCGAACCGCCACCGCCAATGCGCGGCATGCCGTAATTATTGACGCTCACGGTGTCACCGTACTGGGCGCCGGCGGGAACCGTCACCTTAACGACCTCGTCGGGCATAATGCCCTCGACCTCGATCTCGCAGCCGAGCGCAGCCTGCGCAATCGAGATATCGCTCACCAGGTACAGGTCGTCGCCGTTGCGCTTAAAGCGCTCGTGGTCGGCAACGCGCACGTTGACAATCAGGTCGCCCGAAGGCTCGCCGCGAAGGCCGGCCTCGCCAAAACCGCTCACACGCAGCTGGCGACCGGTCGAAACGCCGGCAGGAATATCGATGTCGATCTTTTCGTGCGAAGGCGTGCGGCCCTGACCGTCGCAGGTCTCGCAGGGATGGTCGATGACCGTGCCCTCGCCATGGCAGTCGGGGCAAGGCGAAGAGGACTGAACCTGGCCCAGGAACGAACGCTGAACCGTCGTGACATAGCCCGTGCCGTGGCAGCGGCCGCACTGCTTTTCCTGTGCGCCCTCTGCCCTACCGGTGCCGTTGCAGTCCTCGCAAGGAGCAAGGCGGTCATAGCTGATCGTCTTTTTGCAGCCGAGCGCCGCCTCCTCGAGCGTCACCGAAAGCGAGATGGCCATATCACGTCCGCGACGACGCTCACGACGGCTGCGGGCGCCACCGCTGGCACCGCCGCCAAAGAACGACGAGAACAAGTCGTCCATGCCCATGCCACCAAAGATATCGTTGATATCGACGTAGCCCGAACCACCAGGGCCGTCGGCAGTGCCGTAACGGTCGTAGTTAGCACGCTTCTGCTCATCGGAAAGAACGGAATAGGCCTCGTTGAGCTCCTTGAACTTGGCCTCGGCCTCGGGGTCGTCCGAAACATCCGGATGTACGGTACGGGCCTTCTTTAGAAACGCACGCTTGATCGTCCGCGCGTCGGCATCCCTGTCGACGCCAAGCACCTCGTAGTAATCCCTATTTTCCGACACGACCGAATCCTTCCGACTTTCATTATAGTCACAGTGCGTCCTATACCCAAGCTGGGCCGACCGCAAACAGAGGGTTTGATGTTATTGCATTTGGTACGGCGAAAGCATGGCCCGTTGCGAGCAGCTCGCGAACCAAACCGACACGAGCGCGAACATGAAGCCGTTGGCAAAACCGTTGGCAAACTGCATCGCGCCGCGCTTCCACCACAGCAGACTGCGATGAAGCACGCCGTCCGAAAGCACCATGAACAGGCCCATGGTAAACGGAATAAAGCACATCACGGCAAAGGCCGAGAACACGCCCGAAATGGCCGAGAGTACCAAAAACGGCGCCACGATGCCCATCAGGTAAAAACCGGTACGAGCTTTGCCTTCCAAGCGCTCGGCCTCAACATGGGCGCGGCCGACCAGGTCGCCGCCCGCGGCACCGTTGGTGCCAGCATGACCCATGCCGCTAATGCGGACCTCGTCGCCATCGTGCGTGCCGGCGGGAAACTCAATCGTCTGCTCGGAGGTTACGCGAGTACGACCGCTGCCACCGCAATCGGGGCAGGGGTCGGCCACGACCTTACCGGAACCGCCGCACTCGGGGCAGACCGACTGGAACGTGCCCGCACCAAACAGGAAGGACAGGTCGACGTCGATGTGGCCGCGGCCGCCACAGCTTGGGCAGGTATGGGCATGCTCGGAGGAGACAGAACCCGAGCCGCCGCAGTGACCACAGGTATCGAAGCGCGTATAGCGGACGGTCTTGCGGGCACCGCCCTTGGCCTCCTTGGCGTCCAGTTTGATATCGACGACCACGTTGGCGCCGTTCTCGGGATTGTAGGCAGCCTGGCCGCGACGCTGCTGGCCCCAAGCGCCACCAAAGGGAAAGCCGCCCTCAAAGGGATTGCCATAGCCCGTGTTGCCGGCGTAGCCGCCACCATAGGGCGAAGCTGTAGGAGCACCGGCAAAGGGATTGCCAGAACGCATGGCGTCATAGCGCGCACGTTTTTGCTCATCCGAAAGCACGGCGTAGGCCTCGGAAACCTCTTTAAACTTTTCCTCGGCATCCGGCTCTTTGTTGACGTCCGGATGGAGCTTGCGAGCCTTTTGCTGGAAGGCCTTCTGTATATCACGCGAGGTAGCGTCCTTGGAGACACCCAGAATCTCGTAATAATCTTTTTCGTTCATCGTCGCCATGCGCGGCAACCTCCTGCTCACAGCAGCGTATATATTCCGGTAATTCTACCCGAGCGGCCTAAGCTAGATCCCAAAACAGCTCGAACAGAACATTTCCATCGAGCCAGCCCAGGTGTGTCGGCGCCAGACGAGCTCGAACATGGCCCGCGACGACATCTGCCGAAGTGAAGGGTCCCTCATGGACTCCGAGCGTCTCGGGCACCCAAGTGGCAAGACCCAATTCGAGCGCGCGATCGCAAGCAGCTGTCAGCTCATCGGCCGGGATGACACGAGCCACGCGAACCAACAGGTCGGACGCAACACCGCGCGTCATGCGACAAGCGAGCATCAGGTCTTCGGCCGCAGCCTCGCGCTGCGACAGATATTCGGCCTCGAACGTCGTCGCGTCGTCGTCACGTTGCACCAGACGCACGCGGTACGCATCGCCTCGAGAAGACGCGCCGGGGAACAAACCTGCAAGACGGTCGAAATCCGCGGCGTCGAGCATGCCCGCGGCAGAACGACCCAGGCCCAGGTAGCCCCGTCCGGTCCAGTAGGCAATGTTATGGGCGCACTCATGGCCGTCGAGTGCGTAGCTCGCCACCTCATACGGGTGATAGCCGGCGGCACCCAGGAGCTCGCGTGCCACGTCCATGCAGGCGGCCTGAAAATCCTCATCAGGCTCGAGCGACTCGTCGCGGCACGCCATGCGATAAAGGGGCGTCCCCTCCTCGAGCGTGAGCGGGTAGACCGACACATGATGCGGAGCCGCCGCCAGCACGCCATCGAGCGTGCGCTTCCAACTCGCTGCGGTCTGCCCGGGAAGTCCGCACATGAGGTCGCACGACACATCGAGGCCAGCGTCCTTCACCGTCGCGATGGCGGCGAGCGCCCGATCGGCATCGTGAATACGGCCGATGGCAGTAAGTTCGGTGTTATCGAGCGTTTGCACGCCCAGAGAGACGCGTGTGACACCAACCTTGACAAGTGCAGTAGCGAGCTCGGCGGTCAGCGACTCGGGATTGGCCTCGCAGGTAAACTCAACGGGGGCGCACCACGCACGAATACGCCGCGCCAGCTCCACCAGGCGCTCCCCCGCTTGCGACGGCGTACCGCCGCCAACATAGACGGTGCGGATCTGGTCGAGGGCCCCAGCCTTACCAAAAGCATCGAGGCGCGCGTACAACTGCTCAAAATAGGAATCGAGCGCGGCATCCAAATCACACGAAGCAAAGCTGCGCGAGTCGAAGTCGCAGTAGCGGCACTTTTGGGCACAGAACGGCACGTGCACGTACAGCGCGGTAACGGCCACCCTTAAGCCTCCAGCGGATGAGGGGGCACCGATTCGCCGGCGGCAAGGGCAGCCTCACAGGCCACCACATCATGCTCGATCTCATCGACCAGCGCCATAAACTCCTCATACGTGGAGCAGCGCACCACCTGCGCGCGCCAGGCTGCAGCATGGGGCATGCCTTTTAAGTACCAGCTTGCGTACGTGCGGGCACGCGACATGAGCGGCAGGAGCTCATGCGTCAGCGTTAGGTGCTCACGCAGGGCGTCCAGGCGCTCAACGGAGCTGCGAGCCGGCACCGGTATGCCATCGAGTGCAAGGGCGCGAGCATCGCCAAACACCCACGGGTTCCCATAGATACCGCGCGCAATAAACACCGCGCTGGCACCCGAGCCCTGCAGATGCTCCGCGGCATCCTCGGCCGAGAACACATCGCCCGAACCAATCACGGGAATCTCAACGGCGTCGGCAACCTCATCGACGACCGACCAATCGGCCTGGCCCGTATAGAGCTGCGTGGCGCAGCGGCCATGCACCGCCACCGCGGCGGCACCGGCGCCTTCGAGCATCTGGGCAAATGTCGCGGCATTACGGTCCTCGGCATAAAAGCCCTTACGGATCTTTACGGTCACGGGTACATGCGCCGCGCCCACCGCCGCCTCGACGATCTTCTCGGCCAAATCGGGCGTGCGCATGAGCGCCGAGCCCTCGCCCTTGGTAACAACCTTGCGGGCGGGGCATGCCATATTGATATCGATGAGCGACAGGCGAACGCCAACGCGCTCCTCGACGGCAGCGACGGCGCTCGCAAACTGATCGGGCTTGGAGCCAAAGAGTTGCACGCAAATCTGCTGCTCCTCGTCGGCCGGTAGCACCAGGCGCCAGGTCTTGTTGCCGGCATAGGCAAGGCCCGCCACGCTCACCATCTCGCTGTAGGCAAGGTTGGCACCGCGACGGCGGCACATGATGCGGTAGGCAGGGTCGGTCACGCCCGCCATGGGAGCCATAAGGAACGGCTGCTCGGCATAGGCGCCCAGCAGCCGCTTGCTGTATTCAGAAAGCGCCATAGACCTACTCGTCCACCTTGAGGATCGCCATAAAGGCCTCCTGCGGGACCTCGACCGATCCGATGGCCTTCATGCGCTTCTTGCCCTCTTTCTGCTTCTCGAGCAGCTTGCGCTTACGCGAGATATCGCCGCCGTAGCACTTAGCAAGCACGTCCTTGCGACGCGCCTTGACGGTGGAGCGGGCAATGATCTTATTGCCGATAGCACCCTGGATGGGCACCTCGAACAGCTGACGCGGGATGATCTCCTTAAGCTTGTCGCACAGACCGCGGGCCAGACCATAGGCCTTGTCCTTGTGGACGATAAACGACAGCGCGTCCACCTCGTCGCCCGAAAGCAAGATATCGAGCTTGACGAGCTCGGAGGGACGATACTCGTTGAACTCGTAGTCGAGCGAGGCATAGCCCTTGGTACGGCTCTTGAGCTGGTCAAAGAAGTCCAAGATGAGCTCGGCGAGCGGCATATCAAAGCGCATCTCGACCGACTTGCTCGTGAGATGAATCATGTCGGTAGTAATGCCGCGGTGCTCGATAGCGAGCTGCATGACGGCACCCGTATACTCGGGCGGGCAGATAATCTTGGCCTTGAGGTAGGGTTCCTCGATACGCTCGATGCGCGTAGCCTCGGGCAGATCCTGCGGGCTGCGGACATCAATCATCTCGCCGTCAGTCTTGTAGACGTGATAGTCCACCGAGGGGCTCGTGGCAATGAGGTCAAGATTGAACTCGCGCTCCAGGCGCTCCTTGACGACCTCCATATGCAGCAGGCCCAAGAAGCCCACGCGGAAGCCAAAGCCGAGCGCCACCGAGGTCTCGGGCTCCCACACCAACGACGGGTCGTTGACGTGCAGCTTATCGAGCGCGTCACGCAGGTTCTCGTAGTCCTTGTTATCGATCGGGAACAGGCCCGTATAGACCATGGGCTTGGCCTCGCGGTAGCCGGGAAGCGGCTCGGGGCAGGGATTCGACGCCCACGTGAGGGTATCGCCCACGCGAACGGCCTCGGGGTCCTTCAGGCCCGTGACCACGTATCCGACCTCGCCGACCGTGAGCGCGTCGACCGGGGTCTCGGCGGGACGCTTGACGCCCACGCCATCGACCAAAAAGTCGCCCTTTGCCTGCATCATGCGCAGGGTATCGCCCTTTTTGATGGAGCCGTCAAAGATGCGCACCGTGGCGACGACGCCACGATACTCGTCGAAGTACGAATCCAGAATGAGTGCCTTGAGCGGCGCGTTCGCATCGCCCTTGGGCGGAGAGATCAAAAAGACAATGGACTCCAACAGATCGTGGATGCCCTCGCCGGTCTTGCCCGAGACGCACACGGCATCATCGGCAGGGATCGCCAGGTCATCCTCGATCTCGGTTTTAACCTCGTCGGGATGGGCCGAGGGCAGGTCGATCTTGTTGATGGCCGGCACAATGTCCAGATTGGCGTTCATGGCGAGCGTCGCGTTGGAGACGGTCTGCGCCTCGACGCCCTGCGTGGCGTCGACAACGAGCACCGCGCCCTCACAGGCTGCCAGCGAGCGCGAGACCTCATAGGTAAAGTCCACGTGGCCCGGCGTATCGATCAGATTGAACTGATACGTCTCGCCATCGTCGGCGTCATAGGACACGCGAACGGCATTGGACTTGATCGTGATGCCGCGCTCGCGCTCGATATCCATGGTGTCGAGCAGCTGCGACTCCATGTCGCGTTCGTCGACGGTATGGGTGAGCTCGAGGATGCGATCGCTGATCGTGGACTTGCCATGGTCGATGTGCGCAACGATTGAGAAGTTGCGGATGTGGGAAATGTCAATTGAAGTATTCATGCGGACTATCTTACCCGAGCGGTACAAAAAATGGAGCCTGTTCCATAAAACAGGCTCCATTTATGCGCGTAATCTGTGTGGTGTGAAATTTACAACTTAGGCGTTGATGCTGTTCACGAGCTTGGCAAGACCGGACTTGCGGTTGGAAGCCTGGTTCTTGTGGATAACATGCTTGGCGGCAGCCATGTCGAGACGCTTGGTGACGGTCTTGAGGGCAGCCTGGGCCTTCTCGGCGTCGCCCTCGGCGACGGCGGACTGGACGTGCTTGGTCAGCGTCTTGAGCTCGGACTTGACAGCCTTGTTACGCATGCGAGCTGCCTCATTGGTGCGGATACGCTTCTTCTGAGACTTGATGTTTGCCACTTCTGGAGTTCCTTTCGAGTTCCTTGCAAAAAATGTATGACACCTCTGAGACACGGTGAGGTCATGCAAGCGCCTACTATAGCACGCTCCCCCTCAAAGGGATAGAACGAATTTGTCAAATAGGCAGGTATCATCACGATTTTCTCAAGATGTTCGTAATCCAGAGCAAAAGCGCGGTCTGAGAATCGGCCGAACCCTTGAGCGCGAGCTCCACATCGACCGCGCCCTCGAGCGCAGCGACGAGCTCCGCCATCGAAAAGCGGCGTGCCCAGGTCAGATGATTTTTGACCTGCCAGGACTGGAGCTTGAGCGTTGCGGCCAGCTCACGACCCTGTCCGCGCGCATCGAGCGCCTTGGCGACGATTAGCTCGCGGATGCGGCCGCACAGCAATGTGTAAGTCCACACGTAGCTCTTGGCGGGCAGTAGATTGAAGAGCTCGAGCGAGCGTCGCATGTCACGGGCCGAGACCGCATTGAGAAAATCCCAGGGTTGAACCTCGGCCGTACGTACAATCCAGCGCTCAACGTCGGCAAGCTCAATCTGGGGCGCCTCGACCATCTGGGCAAGCTTAGCCAAGTCGTTATCGAGCATGCGAGTGTTTTCACCCGAACGCGAGACGAGTTCCTCGGCGGCCGCCGTCGAAATCGACTTGCCGTGCTGCGTCGCCATCTGTTGCACGCGGCGCGGTAGTTCCCAGCGCTTGGTGCCGGAGCAATCGATCACGGCCTTCTTGTCGATCTTGGCGATCGCCTTATACAGGCGCGTGTTCTTGGCAAGCGAGTCGGCGATGATGAGGCAGACCGTTGTGGGGCTGGGACTCGC
>CABUQY010000056.1 GCA_902493915.1 uncultured Collinsella sp. | reverse complement strand
GCAAGTATGTCGTGCTCAAAGTCGGCAGCGCCCACCAGGCCGCCGGGCAGGGCTCCCATAAAGAGCGGAGCCGGCACGCACAACACGCGCGCACCGCGCTCATGGGCCAGGCGCGCCTGGTCCTCGATGCGACCGCAGATACCCTCAATATCACCCAGGCGCATATCGATCTGTGCAAGTGCGAGCTTCATGGCTCAGCCCTTTCCGTCGTAAACCATCGTTGTCGTAGTAAAAGCGCCGGCCGCATGATGCAGTCGGCGCTCGCATGTGCATATGCTAGCTATGATACCCCGAGCGGGGGCGCGCTCCTAGAACGTCGCGGACCACAGCCCGTGCAGGTTGCAGTAGGCATAGACGGTACCGGTCTTGGAACCGCCGGCAAAAAACGTCGCGGGCTTCATGCCGGGCTCAAGGTAATGGACCTCTAAGCGGCCCTCGGCCTCAAGGGCGATCCACTCAATATAGTGCTCGGGCAGGCTGGGGTGCTCGACCGAGCCAACGCGTGCGCGAATCACGTGACCGTCGCGCTCGGTCTCGACAACAGGCACGTGCTTCTCGTGCGCCGCGTCCTCAGTGTTTGCGGTCAGTTCCGTGCAACCGGCAGGGGTTGCAACGTCGTTGCCAAGGGCGGCAATGAGCTTGCCATTGGGGTCCTTAAAGAATTTCGCCATGATGTTCTCCTTTGCTGACGTGCCAATGTTCTTGATGGTTCTTATGCCCAAAGGCAGACAAACCATCCACGGCATTGCAAATGAACACATAACGGGCGGGGACGATGGGGCAGCGTGCGCTATCCGCCCTGGCGGCCCCACCCGAGCGGGTTAGCGCCCGTCGCCGCCCAGCAGCGCCAGAACATCTTCGCGGGTAAACAGCGCCGACGAGATGCCGTCGCCGCCGAGCACGCTGTTGACCAGGTCGCGCTTGGACTCCTGCATCTGCATAATGCGCTCCTCGATCGTGTCCTTGGCGATGAGCTTGTACACGGTCACGGTATGTTGCTGGCCAATACGGTGCGCGCGGTCGGTCGCCTGGTCCTGCGCTGCCACGTTCCACCACGGGTCGTAGTGGATGACCACGTCGGCCGCCGTCAGGTTAAGGCCCACGCCGCCCGCCTTGAGCGAAATCAAAAAGACCGGAACCTCGCCCGCTTGGAACTGCGCGACCATCTTGGCGCGGCTCTCCTTAGACGAAGCGCCCGTGAGCTTAAGGAAGGCGATGTCCTCCTTGGCCAAGCGCTTACCGATGATATCGAGCATACCCGTAAACTGGCTGAACAACAGGATGCGATGCCCGCCGTCGAGTGCGCCGTGCACGAGCTCCATACACGTATCGAGCTTGGCGCTCCCCGCCTTGTAATCCTCGTAGTGTAGACGCGGGTCGCAGCAGATCTGGCGCAGCTTGGTGAGCTCGGCGAGCACCTTGAGTTTGTCCTTCTTAAACTCCCCAGCCTCGCGGTGCTGCACCTGCTGGGCGATGCGGTCCTGGTTGGCCAGGTAGAGCTTGCGCTGCTCGCCGGTAAGCTGCGCCATGACGGTGTCTTCGATCTTCTCGGGCAGGTCGGCCACCACGTCTTCCTTAACACGGCGCAGCACAAACGGCGACACGAGCGCCTGCAGGCGAGCGGCGCTATCGCCCTCGGCATGCTCGACGGGGCTCTCAAAGCGCTTGGCAAACGACTCGCGCGTCCCCAAAAGACCCGGCATCAAAAAGTCGAAGATGCTCCAGAGCTCGGACAGGCGGTTTTCGATGGGCGTGCCCGTCAGGGCAAAGCGCACGCCGGCAGGCAGGCGCTTGGCGGCGCGCGCCACCTGCGTGAGCGGATTTTTAATGTACTGTGCCTCATCGAGCACCACGCGGGCAAAATCCCGCTCGACGTACTCGTCGATATCGCGCCGCATAAGGTCATACGACGTCACGACCACGCTATGCTCGGCCACGCCGGCGATCTGCACGCGGCGTTGAGCCTTGGCGCCCACAATGGCGCACACATCGAGCGACGGGGCAAAGCGCTCCAGCTCGGCAGTCCAGTTGTACACGAGTGAGGCCGGGCATACCACGAGCGTGGGCTTGGTGTCCCCCGCCTCCACGCGCGCCAGAATATGCGCAATCATCTGGAGCGTTTTGCCCAGGCCCATGTCGTCGGCCAAGATGCCGCCAAGGCCCAGGTGTTCGAGCGAGCCGAGCCACTGGTATCCGTCGACCTGGTAGCCGCGCATCGTTGCCTTGAGCGATGCCGGCACCGTAAAGTCCATCTTGCCGAGCGTGTCCAGGCGCTCGACGGTACGGCGGAACGCAGCGTCGCGATCGGCCTCGAGCGCCGGCGTGCGTGCGAGCATGCTGTCGACGAACAGGGTGCTCGACGCGGGAAGCGACACGCCGTCGAGCAGGTCGACGGCATCGACACCCAGGTCCTCGGCAAGGCCAAACGCGGCGCGCGCCCCCTCGTCCAGGCGAATGATGTCGCCGGACGTAAGGCGCGCAAACGTTTGATGGCGCTTGTACGAATCGAGATAGACGGCAAGGTCCGCGGCCGAAAGCCCGCTCGCGCCCAGCTCGACATCGAGCAGATTGCTCTTAACGGTCGCACGAACCGAGAGCTTGGGCGCGGGGCGGACCGAGATCTGGCGCAGACGGTCGCTGAGCATGATCTCACCCAGTTCGGACAGGGCAGACAGGCCCTCGGTCAGCAGGCAGAACAAGCGGGCGTCATCGCGCTCCTCAAACGCCAGACCGCGCTCGTAGAAATCGAAGTACAGGGCCGCCGTATCCATAACGCGAAACTCCGCCACCTCGTCGCGGGGCGGCACACCGGGGCGCTGCTCTTCGAAGGGGCTGCCCGGAGCGCCCAGGCTAAAGAGATCCGCCGACCAATCGCCGTAGGTAACCGTAATTTTGCAGGTCACGAGCCCATCGTCGACACCGATCGCCATAGCAAAGCTCGGCTCGGGTGCCACGGTATCGAGCGCGGCGGGCGCGGTGAGGTCGGTGTAGTCGCGCAAAATGGGCAGCGCCATACGGCAGAACTCACCCACCTGCTCGGCGGCAATATGGGCGGGCGTGCGGCACGGCAGCAAGCGCGACAAAAAAGGTGCGGCATGCTGAGCAAATGCAGCGTCGGTACGGCGCGCGCGGCGCGTGTCAACCAAGTAGGCGGCATCGCCCGACGCAAAGCAGTACATATCGGCGGGCAGGCGCAGGTCATAGCTACCACCAGCCGCCGGCGCGATTTTGGCGGCAAGCAGCGGTGGGCGCTTAGCGGATGCCTCGTCCTCCCCTTGCGGAGACAGCTCAACCGCCACGTCGTAGGTGCGATGCGTCGTCATCCCCCGCGACCAGGCGGGCTCAAAGGAGATGGTCTGGCCGCGCAGCAGGTCCAGCACATATACGATGCTATGCTCGGACAGCGGCAACTGACGCTCGGCAACAAAACCACTGCGGGCAAAGTCGTACGACGCCGAACGCGAGCTTGTGATGTCATCGAGATAGGCAACTGTCGTCGCAACAAGGTTGAGCAGCTTTGCCGATGTTTCGTCAAAGGCCTCAGGTGAATGGACAAACGTGAGCTTCTTGCCATAGGAGAACGTGCCGCCGCGCACGTAGGCATCGGCCATGCCGTCGATGTCCTTGACCACGTAGGAGACCGATCCACAGCGAATGCGGAACTCGAGCGCCCAGCTAAAGCGGTCAGCGAACAGCAGATTGTAGTACGGCACCAACGAGGGCTCCAACGCCGCTTTGGGGGCGTCGGGATCAACGGCACCGGCAAGCTTGCGGCGCATGCTCGCCAGCTCATCCATGCGCGCGTCCGAAAGATCGGAAAGCGCCGCCACAAGGCTCGGGCTCGTGGGGACGGGCGCCGGGAAGGGAAAGTTGGGGTTGACGGCCGGCGCGGCGGACGCGGCGCGCGCGGGCTGTTTCGGCTGCGCCGTAAACGTGCGAACCGGCGTGCGCAAACCTTCGACGGGCTCGGCGCCGCTGGCATCCAAATACGCCAGCGCCGTGGCAATAGCGTGCTTACACATACCGGGGTAACGATAGGCGGCGGGACAATCGCAGTCGTAGTCGATCACCTCGTGCTCGTCCATGTCGAGCGCCACGTGCGTCTTGTACAGGTCGCCGCGCGAGCCGCGCACCGAGCCCTCAACCGTCACGTTTTTGGAGAAGCGCGAGCCGCTGTCCTCGATCGACAGCACGGCGCCGTTGAGCATGAGCGAACGCCCCTTCATAAAGGTGCCGCTCAACGCCGCCTCTTTGCGAAGCGCCTGCACAAACGTCCCCTGCGCCATCACTTCCTCCAATCTCACCCGGGGTAGCTTAGATCACCGTCACGCGGCCCTGGTTACCCACAATGGCCTTGGCCTCGGCCAGCAGCGGAATCGAACGCGCGTTGACCTTGGCAGGTACCTCGGCACGCAGCACGCGCCCGTCCACCTGCTCGATAAAGATCTCCACGCGGTCGCCGCCCGGGTTAGCGGTGAGCACCGTGGCCAGGCGCGCCATATTGCCCTGGCTAAAGCGGCTGTTGGGCACCATGACCTCAAACACCTTGGGCTTGTTGTTCTCCTCGTTGAGCTCGAGCGGCACGATCTCCTGCGCGATGATCTGGTCGCCGCGGTCCGAGCGCTCGAGTTTGCCCTTAATGCGCACAAAGGCATCGGACAGCTGCGCGCCGGTCTCGGGATCGACCTCGCCGTACAGGTACCCCTCGGCCTCTTTATAGGTCTTGGGGAACACGACGACGGTGGCCTCGCCTTCCATGTCCTCGAGCTGCACGATGCCCATGGGGTCACCGTTTTTGGTCACGCGTTTGGACACGCTCGAGACCATGCCGGCCCACCACAGCGCCTTGCCCTCGGGAATTTCCTGGTTGATGGTGCCGCCCGTAGGATTCTGAACTTCGTAGCCGGTGTCGATCTGCGAGAACGAGAAGTCACGCGCCTTGGCTAGTGCATACTCAAACGGGCGCAGCGGGTGGTCCGAGACATAGATGCCCAGAACCTCCTTCTCCTGACTCAACTTAAGGTGGCGGTCCCATTCCTGGCCATCCGGATCGGGCACGCTCACCTCAAAGCCCGAGCCCTCAACGTCGCCAAACATATCGAAGAACGACGTCTGGCCGCTCGCGCGATCCTTCTGGCGCTTTACCGCGGCATCGATGATGTTCTCGGGGTTGTTCTTGTCCACAAAGTGCATCATCTGGCGACGCGGATACCCCGTGGAGTCGAAGGCGCCTGCCTTGATGAGCGATTCGATCACGCGGCGGTTGGCCTGGCTCGAGTCCACGCGCTCGACAAAATCGTGCAGCGTCTTAAACGGACCGCCCGCCTCGCGCTCGGCGATAATCGCCTGCGCCACGCCGGTGCCCACGCCGCGGATGCCGGCCAGACCAAAGCGCACGCCCTCCTTGGTAGCCGTGAACTCGGTACCGGACTCATTGACATCTGGCGAAAGCACGGGGATGCCGTCGTGACGGCACGCCGAGACGTAATGAACGATCTTGTCGGTCTTGCCCGTGTAGGACGTCAGAACGGCCGCCATGTACTCGTGCGGATAGTGCGCCTTGAGCCACGCCGTCTGCATAACCAGGATGGCGTAGCCGGCGGAGTGCGACTTGTTAAAGGCGTAAGATGCGAACTCGAGAACATCGTCCCAAATCTTCTGGGCGACCTTGCGCGTGTAGTTGTTCTTGATAGCGCCGTTCATCCAGTGGTCGTAGGTGGTCTCGTCCGAGCCATCCTCCCAGTGCAGCACCGTCGACGTGAGCAGCTTGATCTTTTTCTTAGCCACGGGTTTACGGATACGCGAGTCCGATTCGCCCTTGGAGAAGCCGCACATCTCGACGGAGATGAGCATAACCTGCTCCTGGTAGACCATGGTGCCGTAGGTTTCGCCCAGGATGTCGTCCAGGCGGTCGTCGTAGGAAACCGCCGGTTCCTTGCCGTTCATACGGTTGATGTAGGACGAGACCATGCCGGCGCCCAGCGGGCCCGGGCGGTACAGAGCGATCAATGCCACGACGTGCTTGTACTCGGTGGGCTTCATGTTCTTGATCGTGGCCGTCATGCCGGCGGACTCGACCTGAAAGACGCCGGCGGTGTGGCCGGAACCCATGAGCTTAAAGATCTCGGGGTCGTCAAAGGGAATCTCTTCCTCTTTGATGTCGATGCCGAAGTTCTTTTTGATGTTTGCCTTGGCCTTGGAGATAACAGTCAGCGTGCGCAGGCCCAAGAAGTCCATCTTGAGCAGGCCCATGTCGGCAACGGTATGGCCCTCGTACTGGGTAATCTCGACGCCGCCCTTGGTGTCGAGCTTGGTGGGCACGTGCTCGTTGACGGGGTCGCGGCAGATCAGAACGGCGCACGCGTGCACGCCCTCGCCACGGGTGAGGCCCTCGATTGAGAGCGCCGTGTCGATGATGCGGCGGGCGTCGTCGTCCTTTTTATATGCCTCGGCAAAATCGGGGTTAAACAGGTCCTCTTTGCCGGGTTGCTTTTCGAGCACCTGCTTGAGCTTGACCTTGGGGTCGCTCGAGACCATCTTGGACAGACGCTGGCCCATGTAGACCGGGTAGTCCAGGACGCGAGCGGCGTCGTTGATGGCCTGCTTGGCCTTAATGGTCGAGTAGGTGATGACGTGGGTGACCTTCTCGGGGCCGTAGAGCTGGCGAACGTGCTCCACGACCTCGAGGCGCCGCTCATCGTCGAAGTCCATATCGATATCGGGCATCTCGGTACGCTGCGGGGACAGGAACCTCTCGAACATCAGGCCGTTCTCGAGCGGATCGAACGCGGTGATGTTCATGGCGTAGGCGACGATAGCGCCGGCAGCCGAGCCACGGCCGGGGCCGACGCCGATGCCGTTGTCCTTGGCCCATTGCACGTACTCGGCAACAATCAAAAAGTAGGCGGCAAAGCCCTTGTCGCAGATGACTTTGTATTCGTACTCAAAGCGCTCTTTGATGTTGACGCCACCAATCTCGCGCGTGGCCCAGTCGTCGCCGTAGTGCTGGCGCAGGCCCTTCTCGCACTCGCGGCGGAACTGACTCTCGTGCGTCTCGCCGGGGTCGAGCAACGGGAAGCGCGGCAGGATGATGGAGTCCCAGTCCAGCTCGACGTAGCACTTGTCGGCGATCTCGAGCGTGTTGTCGCAGGCCTCGGGGCAATACGGGAACATCGCCCGCATCTCCTCCTCGGTCTTCATGTAAAACTCCGAGCCAGTCATGCGCATGCGGTTGGGGTCGTCGACCTTGGCGTTCATGCCGATGCACATGATGACGTCCTGCACGGGAGCGTCCTCGCGGCGCAGGTAGTGGAAGTCGTTGGTGGCGATGACCTTGACGCCTACCTGCTTGGCGATGTCGATGAGCGTGCGGTCCATCTGCTCATCGGTCAGGCCGTTGTCGGTGGTGATGCCGTGTTCCTGGATCTCGATATAAAAGTCGCCAGGTTCGAAGGTATCACGGAAGGTCTCGGCCCACTTGATGGCGCCCTCCATGTCACCGCGGTCGATGTATTTGGGAATGATGCCCGCGATGCAGGCGCTGGTGCAGATCATGCCCTTGGCGTGGCGGCGCAGGTTGTCGAGCGTCACGCGCGGCTTGTAGTAAAAGCCCTGCACGGCGGCCTCGGAGACCGTCTGCATCAGGTTGACGTAGCCCTCCTGGTCCTTGGCCAGAAGGATCATGTGGTAGAGCTCGGGCTTATGGTCGCGAGCAAGGGTCTCGTCCGGCGTAAAGTAGACCTCGCAGCCAAAGATGGGCTTGATGACCAGAGGCGGCTTGAGCTCGTCGATGTTGCCCTTCTCGTCCCACATGGCCATGTCCTTCACATACTGGGCATGCTCGCGCGGGTTTTCCTCGGGATCGGGCTCCACCAGCTCGTCGCGGCGGTCCTTTTCCAAGAAGGCCTTGTCGTGACTCCAGGTTTTGTACTCGGGCGTGTTGTGGTTAACGGCGTCGCAGGCCAGCGCCAGGTCGGGCACGCCATACATGTAGCCGTGGTCGGTAATGGCGACGGCGGGCATGCCCAGCTCTACGGCGCGATTGACCATATCCTGGATACGGGTTGCGCCGTCGAGCATGGAGAAAACGGTGTGGTTGTGCAGATGGACGAATGCCATGTGATGAGCTCCGATGCGGGTTCGTGTTCTGACTGAACGATTTTACCGCACGGCACGGACAGCACCCGAACCTAGCCAAACCAACACGGGTAGTCAATTTGGGACCTTCAAAAAGGGGAATGAGGGCATCCAGATATATCGAGTATTACTGGAACCCCGGCGATGCGCGGAATGATTTGTGACGAATAGTCATGTCCATCAAGAAGGCTCGACGCTTCGGATAGCTCGTCAATCGATATATCAATTCTTGGAGACCTGTATTCCAACCATTTTTAATGAAACAACGGCGGTAATTGCTATCGCGATTGCACCAATAATACCGAGCGCTATCTGAATGGGATATAACCCCAACACATGTCCAAATATGGAGAAAAACACTGCAGAAAAGAGAGCCCTTACCAGAGACGCGACGGAAAGGATCGTCGCGCGGAGATCGTCCGCTATCGCGTCTTGGATTAAGTTTTCCGAAGTGATGTACACCACTTCTGGGAGAAAACAAAGCACCATGCTAAGGCCAAACAAACACAGCGGATTTGAAGCGAACCACGGAAGAATCATGAAAAGGCCAGCCTCGATTAGCATCGAGCCGAGCATGGTATTTCTTTTCCCGAAACGCAATGAGAAGAAATCTGCTGCAATGTAGGCCGTCGCATTTACTGCATAGGATGCACCGAAAAAGATTCCTATTATGGAGACGGGAGCATCAAATGCATCGAATACCAACTGATTCAAGTTGTAATAACTCCCATAGAATCCATCGAGCATGCTTGTGCCGATTAGAAGAAGCAATACCGCAAAAGCGGATTCTCCAACACGCCAGGTTTCGCGTCTGAACATCTTGGCCGCGTCAAACCTTCCCTTTTCAGAGCTTTCAGAACGGGTCGCTTCCGTCCTCTCAATGGGATACAGAAGGAAAAGCTGCAGGAGATAGAAAACGGAGACACATACGTAGAGGGCGCTCCAAGATACTTGGGCAATGAAAGATCCAAGCACAATCGCCATTCCCGTAGCGATTGATTGCGCGGCAAGCAGCCGAGCGTTGATGGTGAGGAAACGCTCTCCTTGACCGGCATTCCGGGCAATTTCATATAAAAGTGCTTGTTCGGATCCCGATTGAAGGGAGTAGGCGAGTGCCTCAACAAGGGAAAGCACGACAAGAAAGGGACCTGAGAGCAACAGCATGCCAGCCGTATGGAAGAAAAGCAGCAGCACGCCCACTTGAATCGAAAACTTCTTTCCAAAGAAATCGCCTATCAGCCCTGTTGGCAGCTCGAGGACGACCGTTGTAATGTTAAACAGGGCTTGATAAAGCGCGATTTCCGTGACAGCCATTCCTTTCTCCGCAAGGAAAAGTAGAAACACTCCCCGATTTAAAACAAATCCCGCGAGAACGAAAAAGGCGGAATAGATGTGCAGTTGCGTAGCGGCATTCTTATTCATTTGGCACTTCCATCAACTAATTTTGTCGGGCCGCTCGCTACTGACTCGAAGCCTGAAGTGTTCACAGTTTCCGATGAAGAGCTACCTTGCCTTTTTGCGGCCTGGGCACGCTTCTCGTACTTATTGCCGTTGAGCCTGTTGCGGCTGGAGCGCTTGCCCGTGGCGTTTTCGATATCCTGCATGATGGACCCCGCTAGGGCGTCAAAAAGCTCCTCCGGCGTCACCCCAAGCGTTTTGGTGAGCTGCATATGGCTCCTTATTCGTTTGAACCGTTCGAGCTATTGTACCGTCCCAGGCTCTCCCATGCGTTGCGGTGCTATTTGGACGATTGAGGGCTTTATCCGGGGCG
The DNA here is from genome assembly GCA_902493915.1 of uncultured Collinsella sp. Lineage (GTDB taxonomy): Bacteria > Actinomycetota > Coriobacteriia > Coriobacteriales > Coriobacteriaceae > Collinsella. The sequence continues at coordinate 1,086 of CABUQY010000056.1, read as the reverse complement.
GCCGCGTGGGTTTGCCCAAAGTAGCTAAAAAAGCCCCATTACAGTTTGAGTTGTCCGAAAGGGCGGCTCTTTTCCGTTGCACGGCTATACGATTGAGCCGTACCGGTGGTCGCTGGCCGACCGCCCCGGACGGCCGTCAGCCCCTGCCCCGTAGAGGGCCCGGGACGTGTTGCCGCCGGGGCGGGAGGGGCCGCGGGGAACGACTGATAGAGATGTGCCGGGCCCGGACCGGGCCACGGCCGGGTAATGTGGGTGTCGCTTCCGCGGCTAACGGCCGGCTCAAGGGAGAGGATACACCATGCCTGCAGCAGAGACGCCCGTGGCCTACCTGGGGATCGACGTCGGGAAGAGCTCGCACAGCGCGTGCGCGCTCGATGCGGGAGGAGGCGTCGCCTTCAGGGCCGAGCTGGCAAACAGGCCCGACGACATCGACCGGCTGCTCGAGCGGGCCGGCTCCGGCGCGCTGGTCGTCGTCGACCAGAAGCGAAACATCGGCGCGCTGGTCCTCGCGCGCGCCCATGCGCACGGGAACCCCTGCGCCTACCTGCCCGGATATGCCGAGAAGCAGGCCCGCGGGATGTTCCCCGGCATCGCGAAGACCGACGCCATCGACGCCGAGGTGATCGCGCGCACCGCGCTCGGCGTGCCCCGCGCCCTCAGGCCGGCGCCCGAGGAGCCCGAGGGGGCCGCCTCGCTGCGGATCCTGTCGTCGCAGCGCGAGTTCGCGTCGTCCGCCAGGACCCGCGCGAAGAACAGGCTGCGCGCGACCCTGCTCGAGGCCGACCCCGCGCTCGAGGGCGCGGTCGACCCGTCGAGCCGCTGGCAGGTGTCGATGCTGGCCGAGTTCGGCGGGGCCGCCGGGTGCTCGGCCGCCGGCTGGCGCAGTTTCTCGAACGCAGCCAGGCGCGCGGGCGCCCCCGCGGCGGGGGCCAGGAGGCTCTGGGAGGCGCTGCTGGCCTCGTCGCGCTCGGGAAGGCGGCTCCCGGCCGGCGAGGACGTCGCGGTCCGGATGCTCGCCCGGGAGATAGCCTCCCTCGACGCCGACATCGAGGAGATCGACTCGCTCGTGGCCGACTCACTGGCGGG
>CABUQY010000055.1 GCA_902493915.1 uncultured Collinsella sp. | reverse complement strand
GCCTGAAGCTCGGCCTCGTCGTGGAAGCGCTTGTCGTCGATCAGATGCTCGTTGTAGCGCGCAACATCTGCCGGCCAATCGTGGCGCGACTCGCCCTCAAAGTACTTCTTAACGGCCATGTAGACGCAGTACTTCTCGAGCCAATCGGCGTTGCGATGTTTAAACGCCGTGTACAGCGGGTCGGCATCCTCGCCGCCGCGGGCCTTCCAGGTTTCAAAGTCGGCGGCCAGCTCCTCGTGGCTCTCGGGTAGCAGGTCGATATTGCCTGCAAAGGCCGAAGGACCGGCGTAAGGGGAGCGGAAGAAGTCCGTGGGGTTGACGGGGAGAACCTGCCAGTAGCGCATGCCCATGGCGGCCAGATGGTCGATAAAGCGACGCGTGGGTGCGCCGATCGTACCCGGCTTGCCGTCGTCGGACGGAACCGATGTGATATGGCACACAACGCCCGCGCCGTGATCGAGCGGTTCTTGCAGACGCTGCTCGGCGTGGTGATAGATAATCGAAGAGCCCAGCGGGTACAGGTCGAGGGTGACGGTACCGTTGTGGATCTCGCACTCGTGACCGCTGATCACATCGCTCGCACATTCGCCTAGCGCCGGAATGGTCACGCGATGCGAATTGCGCAGGCTGCGGTTTATGATGACGGTCGCGGATTCGCCGTCTTTACCGGTGCGCGTATAGGCGAGTACTTCGTCATTGAGCGCGAAGGCCTTGATTTCACCGTCGATCATAAACGGCAGCGCGCGGCGCACGGCAGATGCGTTCTTGACGATCGCGAACGTATCGAAGTCGTGCAGGTCTTCCTTGGTCGGCATGGTGCGGCGATTACCCGGATCGGTGAGACCCTCCAAGCCGTACTCGTCACCGTAATAGATTGAGGGAACGCCCGGGAACGTCATCTGCATGAGCGTCGCGAGCCAAAAACGGCTCTTGGCCAGGCCCATCGCGTTCTCGTCCAGGCGCCATTTGCTGCGCTCGCACTCGGGCAGCTGTGACTCGTCGGGGCCGCCGCCGAGCACCGAGATAATGCGCGGACGGTCGTGGCTCGAAAGCAGATTAAGTGCGCAAGACAGGGCCTCACGCGGATAGTTCTCGCGTAGGGTCTCGATATCCTCAGCTGCTTGGTAGGCGTTTTTATAGCCCATCAAAAAGCCGATGACCATGTCGCGGAAGGGGTAATCCATGGCCGAGTCGAGCTCGGAGCCCTGCAGGTAACGACGCAGGTGGCCATAGCTGATCTTGTTGGAGGCGTCTTCCCAGACTTCGCCGAGCAACAGAGCATCGGGCTTTTCGGCGAGTACTGCCTTCTTGATTTCGGCCAGGAAGTCATCGGAAAGCTCGTCGGCCACATCCAGGCGCCAGCCGTGAGCGCCGGCGCGCAGCCATTTACGAATGACGCCGTCCTTGCCCAGGAGCCGCTCGCGTACCAGTTCGGAGCTCTCATTGATAGCGGGCATATTGCCCACGCCCCACCAACAATCGTATGAGCCGTCCTCGTGGAAATAAAACGCATCGCGCCACGGCGAATCCTCGCTCTGCCACGCGCCCACGCCGGGGTAGTTGCCGTAGCGGTTGAAGTAGATCGAATCGTCGCCCGTGTGGTTGAACACACCGTCCAGAATGATGGAAATGCCCAGCTTCTCGGCCGCCTCGCACAGCTCGGTAAAGTCCTGCTCGGTGCCCAGAATCGGATCGATCTTGGTGTAATCGGCGGTGTCGTAGCGGTGGTTGCTCGCGGCTTCAAAAATGGGGTTGAGGTAGATGGCTGTAAAGCCCAGCTCGGCGATACGAGGCAGGTCTTCCTGGATACCCTTGAGCGATCCGCCGTAGAAGTCCCAGGTCTTAATGGAGCCGTCCTCGGCGCGCTCGTAAACGGGCGGCTCGTTCCAGTCCTCGACCATCCGGCGCTGGATTCCGTTGCGCGGTTTTTCGACCTCGGCCAGCGTGCGCTCGCGCCAGTGCTCGTCGCGGGCATAGCGATCGGGGAAGATCTGGTAGACCATACCGCGCTCGTACCAGGTGGGACGGTTCTCACGGTGTTTGTAGACGGTGACTTGGAATGACGGCACCTCGGCGTAGTCGTAGGTTACGCCCTCGCCGCCGGTGCGTCCCTGCGGTGCGCCCAAGCGGACCTCGGGCTGGCCCTCGATATTGCATATAAAGCTGTACCAGATAAGACAGGGCTCGGCGCACTCCAACTCGACGGTAAAGATGCCGTCGCCTTCGTGCGTCATTGGATACCGAGACTCACCGATCTCATCGACCCAGGTCCGGAGCGTAAGCGTTGCCTGCGCGGGATCGGCATCCTCCAGAATCACGGAGAGCGAAAGGGTAGTTCCTGTGGTCACAGCGCCAAACGGAGTGCGAAACTGCGGAAGACGGCTGTTGTGTATCAATCTCATAGTACGGTCCAGTTCAATAGAATCATGGCCTGCGGGCCATGGGCTTTACGCACAGGATGTAAGTATATCTGTTGTACACAGGCTGTATAAACAACATCCGTTTACCATCGGCGAACGGTTGTCCTAGGAAATCGTTTTACCATCCAAATTATCGCGATATTCAAAAACGCCTATACCGATACTATTTGTAGCCAAACAAAAGTACCCCGGTTTACTACGACGAATTGAATGATTTCAACCACGGTCATTTTGGTGATATTAAAACCGCAGGTAGAGGCGTTGCCAATTTCGTAGATTACCCGCCGTGGTCGGCCGGAGTCATTTTGTCGTAGTAAACCGGCCCTCTTTTAAATAGAGAAGTTCAACGCAAAAGAGGGCGCCTGGTTGGGGCGCCCTCCTTTGCGTTGAGGATTAAGTTTGAATCGTCCGAATTAGTGGCGCTTGCGGGTGGCCGTTGCCTTGCGGACGGACGTCTTCTTGGTTGGAGCCTTTTCCTCGGCCGGAGCGGCGGGGGAGACCGGAGTCTCCTTGGCGGGCTCGGGCTTGGCCTTTACTTCGGCCTTGGGCTCCTTTTTGGCGGCAGCAGGCTTGGCGTCGACCTTAGCTTCCGCCTTGGGAGCTGCAGCTTTGGTCGTGGTCTTCTTGGCCGTGGTCGTTGCGCGCTTGCGCATGGTGGTCTTGGTGGCCGGCTTTGCCTCGACGGTTGCCTCGGCCTTGGACTCGGCGGGCGTCTCCTCGACTTTGGCGGCTGGCTTTGCGGCTGCCTTGGTCGTGGCGGCCTTTGTCTTGGTCGACTTTGTGACCGTAGCCTTCTTGGCAGCCGTGGTCTTGGTCGTCTTAGCGGCAGCGGTCTTTGCCGGAGCCTTGGCGGCCGGCTTGGTCTCAGCGGCCTCAGCCTTTACCTCGGGAGCAGCCTCGGCTTCGGCGGCCTTCTTGGCAGCGGCGGTCGTGCGCTTGCGCGTGGTCGTTGCCTTGGCAGCCGTTGTTTTAGTCGCGGCAGCCTTGGTCGTCGTAGTCTTCTTAGCGGTCGTCTTGCGGGTCGTGGTCTTCTTAGCTGCGGGCTTTGCAGCGGGCTTGACATCGGCCTCTGCCTCAGGAGCAACCTCAGCCTTCACCTCAGGCTCAGCCTCAACCGGCTTCTCTTCGGCCTTGGGCTCCTCAACGGCCACCGGCTCAGCTGCAGCCTCAGGCTCGTCGACAACAGCCGCCGGGCGCTCAATCTCCGGGTGCATAAAGAAGTACAGGTCCAGATACTTGTCGGCCGAGCGCGTCCAGCTAAAGTCCTGGCTCATGGCCTGCGTGACCAGCTGGTTCCAGGCGTCACGGTTATCCCAGAACAGACGCGCCGCGCGGAATACCGCATCGCCCATCTCGTCGCCGTTAAAGTTGCTAAACGAAAAGCCCGTGCCCTCGCCGGTAAACTCGTTATACGGGATCACGGTGTCCTTCAGGCCACCGGTCTCGCGCACGATGGGCAGCGTGCCGTAGCGCATGGCGATGATCTGCGACAGGCCGCAGGGCTCAAACTTCGAAGGCATCAGGAACATGTCGGCCGCGGCATACATGCGCTGCGACAGCGCCGGATCGAACTCGATGCGTGCGGCCATGGTGCCGGGGTACTTGTCCTGGAAGTAGCGCAGGCCGTCCTCGTAGTCGCGGTCGCCGGTGCCCAGCACCGCCACCTGCACGCCGCCGGCCAGGATGCGGTCGAGCGCGTACATGACCAGGTCCATGCCCTTCTGGCGCGTCAGACGCGTGACCATGACCATAAGCGGACGGTCGTCGCGAACCTCGAGCCCCAACTCTTCCTGCAGCTTGGACTTGCACACGGCCTTGCCAGAACGGTCCTCCACGGTGTAGTTGGCGGCAATGCGCTTGTCGGTCGCCGGGTCAAAGCCCGCGACGTCGATGCCGTTCAAAATGCCCTGCAGCGCATAGGAGCGCTCGCGCAGCACGCCGTCCAGGCCCTCTCCAAATTCGGGCGTCTGGATCTCGTTGGCATAGGTAGGGCTCACCGTAGTGATGGCGTCGGCATAGCGCAGGGCGCCCAGCATGTAGTTAATGCTGCAGGCGTCGCAACGCAGCTGCGAGGCGGCCGCCGGAATATGCGCCACACCCAGGATGTCCTCCATCACGGTGTCGCTAAACTGGCCCTGGAACGCCACGTTGTGGATCGAGAACACGGTCTTGACGCGGTCGTACAGCGGCAGGCCCTGGTAGAACTCGCGCAAAAACACGGGCGCCAGCGCCGTCTGCCAGTCGTTGCAGTGCAGGATGTCGCACTCAAAGCCGGCCGGCAGATGCTGCAGGCTCTCGGTGATGGCCTTGGAGAAGAACGCAAAACGTTCGCCGTCATCAAAGAAGCCGTACGGATAGTCGCGCGCAAAGTAGCGCTCGTTGTCGATGAACATATAGGTGACGCCGTCGTGCTCGAGCTTCTCGAGTCCGCAGTACTCATTGCGCCAGCCCAGGCTCACGTAAAAGTCGGAGAAGTGCTCCATCTGCGCCTTGTACTCGTCCTTGATGGTGGCGTACTTGGGCACCATCACGATGACTTCGGCGCCGGCGCGCACAAGCGCCGCAGGCAGCGAGCCCGCTACGTCGCCCAGGCCACCGGTCTTTACAAACGGCGCGCACTCGGCCGAGGCAAACACGATCTGCATCTTTTTGCTGGAATCAGCCATATTGTCTCCCATGTTGCAATTCGAGAATAGCCGCCTGGCGCTAACCGGGCGGCTATTCTACATGTTACGAGCGATGTTGCGGTGCCAACGTTAACGTACGATGGTGGTATCGGAAGTTAACGGAGCCTTGCCCAGCACCAGGATGTTCTCGGGCGTGCCGCGAAGCTCGGTGTTAGTGGGAACCACGTTGTTCTTGTCCAGAATGGCGTTCTCAACGCGGGCGCCGCTCTTGATGATGCAGCTCTGGTTGATGATCGAGTTGGTCACCGAGGCGCCTTCCTCAACCACAACGCCGCGCGACAGGATCGAGTTGCGCACGGTGCCCTTGATGATGCAGCCGGCCGAGATGATCGAGTTGCACGCGTGGCTGCCGGTCGCATAGCGCGAAGGCGGCACGTCGTGGGCCTTGGTCAGAATCGGGCGCTCGGGGTCGAAGAGCTGGTCGGCCACGGTCTGGTCGAGCAGGTCCATGCTGCGGCGATAGAGCGACTTCTCGCTAAACACGCCCACGACCTCGCCCTTGTACTCGTAGCTGCACACGTCGATGTTTCCAAAGTCGCCCTGGAGTGCCTCGAGCAGGTCCAGATAGTCGGCGGCCTGGTAGTGGTCGATAATCTCGAGCAGCGTCTCGCGGTTGACGATGCAGCAGTCCATAGAGGCATTGTCGCCGTACACGACGCCGGCGCTCACGCCCGTCAGGCGGCCGTTCTCGTTGATCTGCAGCTTGGTCTCGTCATCGACGTTGCGCGTGGCCTTGCAGTACACCACGGTCATCTGGGCGCCGGAGTTCTCATGCGCATCGATGATGGTGTTGAGGTCCATGTTAAAGATGATGTTGGTGCCCATCATCACAACATAGGGCTTGTCCGAGCGCTGGAACAGCGTCTTGTTGGAGATGATGTCGCGCAGCAAGAAGCGCATGCCGCCCTTCGTGGTGCCATATGCGTTGCCGGGCACCATGAACAGGCCGCCCTTCTTGCGGTCCAGGCCCCAGTCCTTGCCCGAGCCCACGTGGTCGATCAGTGAGCGGTAGTTGCCCGGCATGACGACGCCGACGGTCTTGATGCCGGCATTCATCATGTTGGACAGCGGGAAGTCGATCAGGCGGTAACGGCCCAAAAACGGGACGGACGCGATGGGACGATCCTTGAGCAGCACGCTGCCGTAGGTCGAAGAGTAGTTAGCGGTGATATAACCGATGGCCTTGCGATTGATCATCGGATCATTCCCCCTTCCCGATAACGACGTCATTTCCAACGACGGCCGTATCCTTGGTGGTATCGACAGAGCCGAGCTTCACGCCCTCTTCGACCGTGGAGTTCTCGCCCAAAATAGCGCGGCAGATGTGCGCGCCGCTCTTAACGTGCGCACCCGGCAGCAGCACGGAGTCCTCGACCACGGCGCGCTCCTCGATGATGACATCGGTAGAAAGGATCGAGTGACGAGCGGTGCCGTAGATCTTGCAGCCGTTGGAGACCAGGCAGTCGTCCAGGCGACCATCCGGGCCAATGTAGTGCGGCGGACGCGTGGTGATGTTGGACATGATGGGGAAGTGCTTGTCGAACAGATCGAACTCGGGGTTGTTGCCCAGCAGGTCCATCGAGGTCTCGTGGAAGCTGGCGATGGTGCCGACGTCCTTCCAAAAGCCGTGGAACTCGTAGCTGTACAGGCGCTTGCCCTCGCCGAGCAGCTTGGGGATGATGTCCTTGCCAAAGTCGTGGCTCGAGCGCTGGTCCAGAGCGTCCTCCTCGAGGGCCTCGATCAGAACGTCGGCCGAGAAGATGTAGATGCCCATGGAAGCGAGGTTCGAATCGGGCTTCTCGGGCTTCTCGGTAAACTTGGTGATGCGGCCGTCCTCGGGGTCGGTGGTCAGGATGCCAAAGCGGCTGGCCTCCTCCCACGGCACGGGCATAACGCTCACCGTAAGATCGGCGTTGTTCTCAATGTGCGTCTTGAGCATCTTGCGGTAGTCCATGCGATACAGGTGGTCGCCGGAAAGAATCAGGACGTACTTGGGGTCGTTGGCCTTGATGTAGTCGAGGTTCTGCGTAATGGCGTCGGCTGTGCCCGCATACCAGGCGCCGCCGGTCTGCGTCTCGTACGGCGGCAGGATCGACACGCCGCCGTCACGGCTGTCCAGATCCCAGGCCTCGCCGGAGCCCACATAGGCATGCAGCAGGTAGGGACGATACTGCGTCAGAACGCCCACCGTGTCGATGCCCGAGTTGGAGCAGTTGGACAGCGAAAAGTCGATAATGCGGAACTTGCCACCAAAGCTAACCGCCGGCTTAGCGATCTTTTGGGTGAGTGCCCCCAATCGGCTGCCCTGTCCTCCTGCGAGGAGCATCGCGATGCATTCTTTCTTACTCATCGATTTCTCCTTCTGTCATCGATGTATCTAAACCCATTAGCGGCGGGCGCAGCGCTCGGTCGCGCCCGCCGAGTAATGCCGTGCTGGCAAAGGGAGCTCGCCTTAAGCGTGCCAGATCTCGTCGCGGTACTCGCGAATGGTGCGGTCGCTCGAGAACCAGCCGCTCGAGGCGGTGTTGAGCAGCGCCTTGCGGTTCCAGGTCTGCTGGTCGCCGTAGCTGCCGGTAAGCTTCTCCCACGCATCCACGTAGCTGCGGAAATCGGCCATGACCAGGTCGGGGTCGTTGTTGTTCATGAGCTCGTTGTAGATGCTCTCAAAGTTGCCCGAAAGACCCGCAAATGTGTTGTCCTTGAGCTCGTCCATCACGCGGCCCAGACGCTCGCGGTCGCCGTTGAGTGTATCCCACGCAAAGTAGCTGTTGGATGCCCAGAGCTGCTCGACCTCGGGAGCGGTCAGGCCAAAGATGGCCTCGTTCTCGCGGCCGGCCAGATCGGCGATCTCGATGTTGGCGCCGTCGAGGGTGCCTAGCGTAATGGCGCCGTTCATCATGAGCTTCATGTTGGACGTGCCCGAGGCCTCCTTACCGGCGGTCGAAATCTGCTCAGAGATCTCGGCGGCGGGGTAGATGAGCTGGGCGTTGCTCACGCGGAAGTTGGGGATAAAGCAGACCTTCATGACCTCGTTGACGCGCGGGTCGTTGTTGACGACCTCGGCGACGGAGTTGATGAGGCGGATGGTCTCCTTGGCGAAGGTGTAGCTCGAGGCAGCCTTGCCGCTAAAGATGAAGGTCGTCGGCGTCACGTGGAAGTTGGGGTCGGCGATGCGACGGTTGTAGACGTCCATCACCTTCATGATGTTCATGAGCTGACGCTTGTAGGCATGGAAGCGCTTCACCTGAACATCGAAGACGGTGTTGGGGTCAATGACCAGACCGGTCTCGGCCTTGACGTAGGCGGCCAGACGCTCCTTGTTGGCGCGCTTGGAGGCACCCACGGCCTTCAGGAACTCACTGTCGTTCTGGAACTCTTTGAGCTTTTCCAGCTCAAAGGCGTCCTTGAGCCAGCCATCGCCAATGGCCTCGGTCACGAGCTTGGCGTAGGTGGGGTTGGCCTCGGCAAAGAAGCGACGGTGCGAGATGCCGTTGGTCTTGTTGTTGAACTTTTCGGGCGTGAGGGCGTAGAAGTCCTTGAGCACGATGTTCTTGATGATGTCGGAGTGGATCTTGGCCACGCCGTTGACGCTGTGGCTGCAGATCACGGACAGGTTGGCCATGCGAATCTCGCCGTCCCAGAGGATAGCGGTCTGGCGCAGACGCTCCTGCCAGCCTTCCTGCGTGGTGTCGAACGACTCGTGCCAACGACGGCTGATCTCGTCGATGATCTGGTACACGCGGGGGAGGAGCTTGGAGAACGTGCCAATGGGCCACTTCTCCAGAGCCTCGGGCAGGATGGTGTGGTTGGTGTAGCTCACGACCTGCGTCACGATGTTCCAGGCGTCGTCCCACTCGAGCTTCTTCTCGTCGATGAGGATACGCATGAGCTCGGGGCCGCACATGGCGGGGTGCGTGTCGTTGGTGTGGATGGCTACAAACTGCGGCAGCAGCTCCCAGTTCTCGCCGTGCTCCTTCTCAAAGGTGTCGAGCAGGCTGTAGATGCCGGCCGACACAAACAGGTACTCCTGCTTCAGGCGCAGCAGACGGCCGTGTTCGCCGGCGTCGTTGGGGTAGAGGATGGCACTGATGGCCTCGGCCTCGGCGCGCTCGGCATCGGCCAGGGCATAGTCGCCGCGGTTGAAGGCCTCAAGGTCGAAGTGCTCCTCGACCGGCTCGGCAGCCCAGACGCGCAGCTTGTTGACGGTCTCGCCGGCATAGCCCACGACAGGGATGTCGTAGGGAACAGCCAGGATATCCTGCGTGTCCACCGTGCGGTAGAACGTGCGGCCGTCCTCCTCAAAGCCCTCAACGCGGCCACCGAACTTGATGGTCACGGCCTTGTCCTGACGACGGACCTCCCAGGGATAGCCGTGGGTGAGCCACTCGTCGGTTGCCTCCACCTGGCTGCCGTTGACGATCTCCTGCTTAAACAGGCCGTAGCGGTAGCGCATGCCGTTGCCGTAGCCGGCAATGCCCTCGGCTGCCATGGAATCCAGGAAGCACGCGGCCAGACGGCCCAGGCCGCCGTTGCCCAGAGCCGGATCGGGCTCCTGGTTCTCGATGACGGACAGATCGAAGCCCATGTCGTCGAGCGCCTCGGCGACCATGTCGCGCACGCCAAAGTTGAGCAGGTAGTTGTCGAGCAGGCGGCCGATCAAAAACTCGATCGAGAAGTAGTACACGCGCTTTTTGCCCTCGGCGGTCGCACGGGCGTCACTCTTGGTGGCAACGGTGCGGGCCTTCTCGGCCACGAGCTTGGCCAGGGCGTTAAAGCGGTCGAGGTCGCTGGCGGCCTCGACGCTCTTGCCGCTGATGCTCATGACGGCATCGCGATAGAGCTCGGTAAACTCCTGCTTGTTGTCGAAGATCTTATTCATACGTTCCTTTCCCCCGGGGATATCTCCCGGAACGGTTATGACTTACATCCTACGCCCCAGCGGGGCGGGTAATTACAGCGGTAACGGCTTTGTTACGCGTTCTTGGCGGGCGACTTAACGGCGGCTGACTTGGCCTTGGTAGCGGCCTTTTTGGCAGCCGGTTTCTTGGCTGCGGCCTTAGCAGCGGGCTTTGCGGCAGCCTTGGTCGTCGTAGCCTTGGCCTTAGCCGGAGCCTTCTTAGCAGCCGCAGGCTTGGGCTTCACCGAAGACATACGCTTTTTGGGCGCAGCCTTGGGCTCCTCGACCACGGGCGGCTTATAGCTGCTGGGACCGCGGCGCTTAAGCACCACACCTGCCAGACCGGGTACCTTAATCTCGATGGAGTCCATCTGCCCGTTCCAGGGATAGGGCTCGCTCGAGCAGGTGTAGGGCTCCTTGCCGGCATAGCCGCTGCCGCCAAACTCAGGACGGTCAGAATCGAAGATGACCTCCCAGTCACCCTCGCGCGGCACGCCCACGCGGAAGCTCTCATAGCTCGCCGGGTCAAAGTTGATCAGGATCACCAGGTCGTCATCGACGTCCTCGCCCTGACGCACAAAGCTCACGATGGACTGCTTGGAGTTATCCGCATCGATCCAGGTAAAGCCGTCGTCGGTGTAGCCGCGCTCGTACAGGGCGCGCTCGGCGGTGTACAGGTGGTTGAGCGCCTTGATAAACGCCTGATGATGACGGTGAGTCTCGTACTCCTCGGTCAGGAACCACTGGATGGACTCGTAGTAGCGCCACTCAATAAACTGGCCGATCTCGTTACCCATAAAGTTGAGCTTGGCGCCAGGGTGCGTCATCTGGTAGAAAGCCAGCGTGCGCAGGCCGGCAAACTGACGCCACCAGTCGCCCGGCATGCGGCCGATGAGCGAGCACTTACCGTGCACGACCTCGTCGTGGCTCAGCGGGCAGATGAAGTTCTCGGTAAAGGCGTACATGATGGAGAACGTGAGCAGCCCGTGGTTGCCGGGGCGCCACGGAAAATCGGTCTGCATGTAGTGCAGGGTGTCGTTCATCCAGCCCATGTCCCACTTGTAGTGGAAGCCCAGGCCGCCGTCCTGCGGCGGGTAGGTCACGAGCGGCCACGCGGTGGACTCCTCGGCCATCATCATCACGTCGGG
>CABUQY010000054.1 GCA_902493915.1 uncultured Collinsella sp. | reverse complement strand
GGTGACCAAGGAGCTCTCTGCGCTTCCCGCCGATGCCGACATGGAGGCCATCGCCGGCGCCATTACCCACGGCTCCCTCATGGGCGCCCGCGGCAACTCGGGCGTTATCACCTCGCAGATCCTGCGTGGCGTGGCCGAAGGCCTTGTCTCTGCCGACGAGCCTGTAACGTCCGCCAATATCGCCTTCGCCTTCCGCCGTGCCGTCAAGGTCGCCTTTCAGGCTGTCCGTAAGCCCATCGAGGGCACGATCCTCACGGTCCTGCGCGATGTCTCGACCAAGGCCGACGAGTGCGAGAAGAAGAAGTTCTCTGCCGAGGATGCGCTCGATGCCATCGTCGTCGAGGCCTATCAGTCCGTCGCCCGCACGCCCGACCTGCTGCCCGTTCTGAAGGAGAACGGCGTTGTCGACTCTGGCGCCTTTGGCTTTGCCATCTTCCTGGAGAACTTTGTTGCCGCCGCTCTTGGCCGCAGCACCGTGGTCGAGGATTTTTCCGCTACGTTTGATTCCGCCGGCTCTGCCCGCGATGCGGCTCTCGGCCGTGTTGAGATCGAGGCCAACGACGACTGGGAGGGCTCGGAGTTCCGTTACTGCAACGAGTTTCTCTTTAAGGCCGACGCCCCGTTTGACGAGGACGAGTGCCTGAAGTTCCTGGGTTCCATGGGCGACTGCGAGCTGCTCGTGGGCGCCTATCCCGACTACAAGATCCACGTGCACTCCAACACCCCCAACCTGGTGCTCGAGCACATGCTCCAGCTTGGCCAGATCTACGAGGTCTTTATCCATAACATGGAGATGGAGGCCCACGATCGCACCGCCAAGATCCACGAGGACCAGGAAAAGGCCGCCGAGCCCGCGAAGGCACTGGGCTTTGTCGCCGTTGCGGCTGGCTCTGGTGAGGCCGACATCCTCAAGTCCCTCGGCGTCGATGTGATCGTGTCGGGTGGCCAGACCATGAACCCCTCGACCGCCGACCTGCTGGGCGCAGTGGACCAGGTCAACGCGACCTCGGTCATCATCCTTCCCAATAACGGCAACATCCGCATGGCTGCCGAGGCTGCTGCCTCCGCCTGCGCCGACAAGAAGGTCGCCGTCGTTCCCACCAAGACCGTCCCGCAGGCCTTCTCCGCGCTGTTCGCGGTCCTGCCCGATTCTGAGCTCGAGGATGCCGTTGCCGCTATGGTCGATGCCATCAGCGAGGTCCGCGATGGCGAGGTCACCCGTGCCGTGCGCGACTCCAGCGCCTCCGACGGCTCGCCGATTCACTCCGGTGACGTCATGGGTATCATCGCCGGCTCCATCGACGTGGTCGGCTCCGACGTGAAGCAGGTCACGCTCGACTGCATCAACCGCATGCAGGAGGAAGAGGAGGGCGACGCGCTGACGATTCTGGCCGGCGAGGAGCTGTCCGATGAGGCCTTCCAGGAGATCGTCGACGCCATCGAGGAGGCTCAACCCGATCTGGAGATTGACGCCCATCGTGGCGAGCAGCCGCTCTACCCTGTGATCTTCTCGATCGAGTAGGCTCTGCCCATGTCCGAGCTGTGCTCCGTGCCGCGCGTCTCGGAGCGCTTTGCCCAGAGCAATGCGCTCGACGAGGATATCGCGCGACTCAAATATGTTTCGGGTAAACGTGAGGAGGCCCTTCGCCGTCTGGGAATTCGGACGGTGGGGGACCTCCTTCTCCATATCCCTCATCGATACCTCGACTTTACGCGCTCATGGTCCATTGAGATGGCGCCCATCGGTGCCGTTTGCACCATCATTGCCACGGTCGACCGTATTGTGCAAAAGCAGCCTCGTCCGCGCATGCAGGTGACTGAGGTCTCGCTTGTGGACGAGACGGGCGTGCTACAAGTCGCCTTTTTCCGTCAACCCTGGATTGCCCAGCAGCTCAAGCAGGGCGACCGCTTGGCTGTGATGGGCAAGGTCGAGTTTGCCTATGGCTTTAAGCAGATGGCCTCGCCGCATTTTGAAAAGCTCGATGACGGGCGTGCCGCGGGCACCATTTTGCCGGTCCACTACGTGAGTGATGGCGTGAGCCAAGCATGGATGCGTCGCATCGTGAGTGGCGCGCTCGAGGTTGTCGGCAATCCGTTTGACCCCATTCCTGCGCCGCTGCGCGTCAAGCGTCGTCTGATGAGTAATGCCCGTGCGTTGCGCTCGATACACTTTCCCTCGAGCATGGCTGAGCGTGACATCGCGCGTCGGCGTCTTGCCTATGAGGAGTGCCTGTACTTGCAGCTGGCGTTGCGACTGCGCAACGACGGCGGTTTGGTTGACGTGGTGCCCTACGCGCATGCTGCGGGCGAGCATCTTGCCGCACTCAGGCAGGCCCTCCCGTTCACGCTGAGTGACGAGCAGGAGGCCGCGTTCCAAGACATCATGCATGATATGTGCGATGGCGGGCGTGTGATGAACCGTCTGCTGTTGGGCGACGTCGGTACCGGTAAGACCGCCGTTGCCGCCTGCGCGCTGGCTGTTGCTGCAGATAGCGGCACCCAAGCCTGTGTCATGGCGCCTACGGGCGTGTTGGCACGTCAGTATGCCGACAAGACCGGCCCTTTGCTCTCTCAGGCCGGTATGGCGTGGGCGCTGCTGACGGGCGCCACCCCGGCGGCCGAGCGCGAGCGGATTCACGCCCAGCTCCAGTCCGGCGAGCTCGATGTGCTCTTTGGTACCCATGCCGTGCTTTCGGAGAACGTCACATTCAACCATCTGTCGCTCGTCGTCATCGACGAGCAGCACCGCTTTGGCGTGGGTCAGCGCAACACCCTGCGCGCCAAGGGACCGGGTGCCGATCTGCTCGTTATGACGGCGACGCCCATTCCGCGCACGCTGGCGCTCTCGGTCTACGGCGACCTAGATACGAGCATCATCCGCCGTCGTCCCGTTCCGGGCGCCGGCGTGACGACGCGCGTCCTCACCGAGTCGAGCCGCGACCTGGCCTATGGCGCCATCCGCGAGGCGCACGAAAAGGGGCAGCAGGCCTACGTGATCTGTCCGCTCGTGGAGCCGAGCGATTCGGCCGACGATCTCGAGGACGTTCCCGGCATCGCCCGCGACGAGGAGGGCCGCGTGACTGTGCCCGTACCGTTGCATGACACGGCGACCGAGCTCGACCGTCTTCGTCTGGCACTGCCGGGTCTTACCATCGGGTGCCTCCATGGCCGTATGCCGGCGGGGGAGAAGGATCAGGTTATCGATGCCTTCAAGCGTGGCGAGATCGACGTGCTCGTCTCGACCACGGTGGTTGAGGTGGGCGTTGACGTGCCCAACGCCACCGTCATGGTCATCGAAAACGGCGAGCGCTTTGGCTTGGCGGCGCTGCATCAGCTGCGTGGCCGTGTAGGCCGCGGTAGCGTCTCGGGCACGTGCCTGGTCATGACCCACTCAAAGGGCAATGGCGGTACGTCGGCGGCGCAAGACCGTCTCCAGTCGCTCGAAAAGACCGCAGACGGCTTTACGCTCGCGCAGATGGACCTGCGTCTGCGTCACGAGGGCGAGATCCTGGGCTACCGTCAACATGGCGGCGTGACCTTGCGTTTCGTCGACCTCGATGCCGACGAAGAGCTTATCGAGTGGGCCCATTTGGACGCGGTCGAGCTCTTGCGGTATGCTTGCAACCTTGACTCCGTGGCGACGCGCCCTCTGCGCGATGCGGTCGCCACGCGGTATCGACACATCTTTAAGGAGGTCAGCGGAGGATGAGAATCATCGGCGGCGAATGGCGCGGTCGCAAGATCGAGGAGCCCCGTGGTCGCGATGTCACCCGCCCCACGACTGATCGCGTGCGCGAGGCGTGCGCATCTATGGTCATGTCGGCATTCGACTTCGATTTGGACGAGGTCCGCGTGCTGGATGCGTTTGGCGGCTCCGGTGCCCTGGGCATCGAGATGCTCTCGCGCGGCGCCCGCTCGCTCACGACGTTTGAGATCGATCGAAATGCCGCGCGTCTTATTACCAAGAATATCGAGTCGCTCTGTCGCGACCGTGCGCGTTGGCGCGTGGTGACGGGCGACATGCTGGCAAGTGCTTCGCGTGGTCGTGTTCCGGGCGGCCCCTTCGACTTGGTCCTGCTCGATCCGCCGTATGCCTTTGGCGCCGAGCCGGTTCAGGAACTGTTGCAGAATCTTGCCCAGCAGGGCCTGCTGGCCCCTGGCGCATATGCACTGTTCGAGCATGCCGCCGCCGACGCGGGCGCACATCCAGCCGGTTTTGAGACCGTTCGCGAGAAGCGCTACGGCATCACCTCGGTCGACCTGCTGCGCTGGGTCGGCGATAGCAAGGGCGACAACGCCGATGCTAACGATAGCGACGAGGCAGTATCCCCGGAGGACGCCCATGAGTGACACCATCAATCGCGTAATCGTCCCGGGCACCTTCGACCCCATCACCTTTGGCCACATCGACGTCATTCGCCGTGCGCGCCGTATCTTTCCCAGCGTGATCGTGGCCGTTGCCGAATCGCAGGGCAAAAACGGCGTGGGCACCACCTTTATGCTCGACGAGCGCGTGGCGCTGGCCCGCGAGGCGCTCGGGGGCATCGAGGGCGTCGAGGTCCTGCCCTTTACCGGCCTGTTGGTCGACTTCGCACGCGAGCAGGGCGCCGGCGCCGTCGTTAAGGGCCTGCGCGCCATGACCGACTTTGAGTACGAGCTTCAGCAGGCCGACCTCAACTACCGCCTAGACAACGAGCTGGAGTCCATCTTTGTCATGAGTGCGCCGCAGTACGGATATATCTCGAGTTCGGTGGTCCGACAGATTGCTTCGCTCGGTAGCGATGTTTCGACGTTTGTGCCGCCCAACGTGGTCGAAGCGCTCAAACATCGCTTTTCGTGACGTTTCTTATTGCCTGGTGGCATGTGGTAAACTAGCACGATGATATGTTACCTATGAAAGGAGACCGGATGCCGGGCGAGAATTTTCCTGGCGATAGGATCGTCAGCTTGGTCGATGAGCTCGAAGGGCTGATCGAGGAAGCCAAGCCGCCTTTCGGCAAGAACGCTCAGTTCAAGGTCATCGACGCCGACGTGTTCTTCAACATCCTCGACGAGATCCGCATGAGCTATCCCGAGGAGTGGCAGAAGTCCCGCCGCATCCTCAAGGAGCGCGAGGAGCTTATGGCTTCCGCCGCCGCTCAGGCCGATTCCATCATCGCCGATGCTCAGCAGCAGGCCCTCACCATCGCCGGTGAGCAGGAGATCGTTCGCTTGGCACAGCAGCAGGCCGACGATATCCGCGACCGTGCCCAGCAGTACGAGCGCGAGACGCGCTATGCCGCAGAGGACTACGCCGAGCAGGTCTTTACGCACCTCGAGGAGAACCTCAAGAGCCTGACCGGTACCGTCACCCGTTGCCGCCAGCAGCTCAACGAGGGTGCTGCCCAGCAGAACGGTCAGTGGTAATGGCTGAGTTTCCGAGTGTTACCGTCGACCTTTCCGAGCAGCTCGAGTTTCCTGGAGACTCGTATCCGCTGACCGGTAAGGTCGATGTCGCCACCTACACGGTGGGCGAGAAGGAGTACCAGCTGCAAGATGGTATTGACTATGACGTGGTCTTTACCAATGCCGGCACCGGTGTTTTGCTCACGGGTATGGTCCGTGCACACGCCACCGGCGAGTGCGATCGCTGCCTGGAGCCCGCTTCGTTTGACATTGCCGGCGAGATCGAGGAGTTCTACCTCTTTAACGAGCCCGAGGATCCCGAGGCCTACGAGGACGGCTACGAGTTGCTTGGCGAGGATCGCATCGTCGATCTGGGCGAGCCCATCAACGACGCGGTCGTCATGGATACTCCGTTCGTGGTTCTCTGCACGCCCGATTGCCGTGGTCTTTGCCCGGTCTGCGGTGGTAATCTCAACGTCGAGCAATGCGATTGTGCTGCCCAGGCAGAGGCCGAATGGGCCGAAGCCACGGAAAATCCATTTGCAGCATTAAAGAATCTCAAGCTTGACGAGTAAAACTGTGGTAGTATCGCTACTTGCGCGTAATCGCCACACTGGATAGTTCATAAGGAAGGTCACTATGCCCGTACCTAAACAAAAGCAGGGTCGTATCCGCACTCACACCCGTCGTTCCGCCAACATGAAGATCTCGGCTGCGGCTCAGTCCACGTGCCCCCGTTGCGGCGCTGTCAAGCTCCCGCACCACGTGTGCCCCAGCTGCGGTTTCTACAAGGACCGCGAGGTTATCGTTACCGAGTAACTGTATACTCTGGATACGATGCCGTTCCAAATGGAACCACAATGGCCGGCTCAATGAGTCGGCCATTTTTGTATAAGGAGCATGTATATGAGTAACGTTCGCGTTTGTGTAGACGTTGTGGGCGGAGACGAGAAGCCCCAGGTTGTCCTCGATGGTATTGAGGCCGCCCTTGCGGCCGACCCCGATATCGAGGTCCTGGCTGCCGGCCCCGCCGAAATCGTCAACCCCTTCGCCGCCTCCCATGCGCGCGTCGAAGCCCTGGAGGCTCCCGACGTTATCGCCATGGATGACGATCCCATTCGTGCCGTGATGACCAAGCGCAAGTCTTCGATTGTGCTTTCCTGCCGTGCCATTAAGAAGGGCAACGCAGACGCGTTCTTCTCTGCTGGCTCCACCGGTGCCATGACCGCTGCCGCCACCGCCTATGTCACGCCCTTTAGGTATATGGCCGAGGGCAAGAAGCAGCCGGTGCGTCCGTGCCTGACCAATGCGCTGCCCAACCGTGCCGGCGGCCTGACGGTGCTGTGCGATATGGGCGCCAACCCCGATGTCGAGGTCGACGACATGGTGCGCTTTGCCCAGATGGGTAGCGCCTATGCCCGCGTCGTCTTGGGTATCGAGCATCCCCGCGTGGGCCTGCTTGGTAACGGTACCGAGGACGAAAAGGGCTCCAACTTTACCAAGGCGTGCTTCCCGGCTATGAAGGCTGCCGTCCCCGGTTTTGTGGGAAACTGCGAGGGCACCGATATTACATCGGGTAACTTCGATGTCGTCGTTGCCGACGGCATGTCGGGCAACATTGCGCTCAAGGCTACCGAGGGCGCCGCTAAGTTTTTGCTGCAGGAGCTCAAGGGCGCCTTTACGTCCTCGTTCGGCACCAAGATCGCCGCGCTGCTCATGAAGCAGCAGATGCGTGAGATCAAGGCCAAGCTTTCGGGTGACGCCAAGGGTGGCGCGATTCTGCTGGGTCTGCGCGGCGTTGTCCTGATCGGCCATGGTGCCACCTCGGTCGAGGCCGTCAAGAACGGCACGCTCGCCGCAGCCGAAGCGGTTCGCGCCGGGCTGGTCGAGAACGTCGCCAACTCCATGGACGGTATCGTTTAGTAAGAGCGAGTTAGAGCGCTGTTATGTGCCTCGCGGCCTGCGTCGTGGGGTAGAATCAAAACCGTGTCTTGGTGCCGCCCGCGCGGCGCCAATCTTTTGGTATTCATGCACTATGAGAGGAAGCGCTATGGACCGCTCCGAAATCTTCGACAAGATCGCCGAGGTCGCTGCTGACGTTCTGGGCGTCGATGTTGCCGAGATTAGCGATGAGACCACGTTTGACGACCTCGATGCCAATTCGCTCGAGCGCCTGCAGCTGGTTACGGCTATCGAGGACGAGTTCAACCTCGAGATCGATGACGAGACCCTGCTCTCGCTCAACTCTGTCGCCGACGCCGTCGACGCTATCGAAGCTGCCAAGGAGGCCTAAGTCTTGGCTTTGTCTGAACGACTTTCGCGCGCCCAGGAAATCCTGGGCCACGAGTTCAATAATAAGGTGCTGCTGCGCGCGGCGCTCACGCATCCCTCGGCCGTCGAGGGCCAGCCGGTGTCTGCCAGCTATGAGCGCCTCGAGTTTTTGGGCGATTCCATTTTGGGC
The DNA here is from genome assembly GCA_902493915.1 of uncultured Collinsella sp. Lineage (GTDB taxonomy): Bacteria > Actinomycetota > Coriobacteriia > Coriobacteriales > Coriobacteriaceae > Collinsella. Next base: position 3,369 of record CABUQY010000054.1, on the reverse strand, counting down.
GCCGTGGTGGCTCGTTCGCTCTTTGAGTCCTATCCGGAGTTTGATGAGGGTAAGCTCACACGCCTGAAGGTGTCCCTTGTCTCGGGCGCCACGCTGTCCGAGGTCTCCCACGAGCTGGGTATCGACGACATCATTATCTTCGGTGCCTCCGAGACCGGCACGGGCGCGCGTGGCCTACATTCGGCGCTTGAGAACGTCTATGAGTCGCTCGTGGGTGCGCTGTATTTGGACGCCGGCTGGGATGCTGCGGCGGAGTTTATCCATCGTACGCTCAAGCCGCACCTGGCTTCCGAGCGTGCCGAGCATCCCGCGAACCCCAAGTCGTTTTTGCAGGAGTGCGTTCAGGCCGACGGCCATGAGCCTCCCGCGTACAAGCTGGTGGGCTCCGAGGGCCCCGCGCATGCGCCTACCTTTACCGCTGTGGTGCTTATTGACGGCATCCGCCAAGGTCGCGGCACCGGCTCCTCTAAGAAGGAAGCCGAGGGAGCTGCCGCGCTCGAGGCACTCGATCGCATGGGCTACACCACCAACGGCGTGATTCTCAACAAGAAACTCGTTTAAGCGAGGAACCGTGTATCTCAAGTCCCTCACGCTCAAAGGGTTCAAGTCGTTTGCCGACCGCGCCCATATGACGTTTGAGCCAGGTCTGACCGTCATCGTCGGTCCCAATGGCTCGGGAAAATCGAACATCTCCGACTCGATTCTGTGGGTCCTGGGCGAGCAGAGCGCCAAGCAGCTGCGCGGCCAGGCCATGGAGGACGTCATCTTCTCGGGCTCGTCGGCGCGCAAGCCGGTTGGTGTCGCCGAGGTCACGCTGGTGCTCGATAACTCGGACCATATGCTGCCGGTCGACTTTGACGAGGTCGCCATCACCCGCCGCATGTATCGCTCGGGTGAGAGCGAGTACCTCATCAACTCGAGCCCGTGCCGTCTGATGGACATTCAGGACATCCTGCACGACTCGGGTCTGGGCAAGGATACACATTCCATCATCAGCCAGGGCAAGCTCGATGCCATTTTGCAGAGCCGCCCCGAGGAGCGCCGTGCCCTCATCGAGGAGGCCGCCGGCATCTCCAAGCACAAGCGCCGCAAGGAGCGTGCGCTCAAAAAGATCAAGTCGATGGACGAGCACCTGACCCGTGCCCGCGACATCAATAAGGAAATCGCCCGTCAGCTGCGACCGCTGGAGCGTCAGGTCGATCGCGCACGCAAGTACAAAGAGCTGTCCTCGCGCGCGAACGAGCTTACGCAGATGCTGGCCGTCGACGAGCTGCGGTCGCTGCAGTCGCAGTGGAACGATCTGGAGGGACGTTCCAAGGAGGGTGCCGCCGAGCTGGAGCTCGCGCAGTACCGCTTGGGCGAAAAGGAGCGCGAGCTCGAGAAGCTTCAGGTCATGCTCGAGGAAAAGGGCCTGTTTGTGGGCGACCTGGGCGAGCAGCGCCGCCATATGCAAGATGTGGTCGGTCGCATTAACTCCGACATGCGCCTGCTCGAGGAAAAGGGCCACAACATGGTGTCGCGCCTGTCCGACATGCGCGGGCAGATCTCGAGTTCCGAGCATCAGCGTCGTCGTGTGGTCGAGGAGCTTGAGGAAGCGCGCGCTCAGCTTGAAGAAGTAACCGGCGCCCATATGCAGGCCCAGGAGGATGTTGACGCCGCAGGTCCTGCCGCTGCCGAGCTGCATGAACGCCGCGTGGCGCTCGATAATCAGATCTCGCAGCTTACGCGCGAGCAGCGTGATGTGCAGCGCGTGGCCGATAATGCCGCGCTCGAGCTCGCCAAGGTGAAGGATTCGCTTTCCAACGCCGAGGTCGAGGACAACATGTATGCCTCGCGCCTAGAGCAGATCGATGAGCAGCTCGAGGAGGTCACGGCCTCGCTCGAGAGCCGTCGTGACCGCGCTGAGGAGCTTGAGAGCGCACTTGAGGAGGCACGTCGGGCCCAGACTGATGCGCGTGAGGCCACCGAGGTTGCCCGCGCTGCCCTCAAGGACCTGCGTGCCCGCGAGAGCGAGGCGCGCAACAAGTTATCCGAGGTGCGCTCGGAGCTCGCCAGCCAAAAGAAACTCGATGCCCGCATGGCCGACAGCTCGCCGCTGGTGAGCCGTCTGGTGGGTGCGCTGGGTGATGATGTCTCTGGTCGTCTGGGCGACGTGCTCGAGGCCCCGCGCGAGCTTGAGGGCTTGGTTGAGCAATTGCTCGCCGGCGATATCGATGCACTGCTGTTCGACGATACGTCCGCGCTTGAGCGTGCCGGTCGTGCCGCTCTGGACCAGAAGAAGGCCTCGGGCGAGGCGCTGCTGGTGGCGCGCGGCGTGAGCGGCTCTACCGCCGCTGAGGGCGCTGCCGGTACCCGTCTGGTTGATCGTCTGTCTGTGCGCGCAGGCTACGGTCCCGTCGTCGAGGCGTTGCTCGGCGGATATTACGTAGTGGACGATCTTGCTGCCGCGCTGTCGGCGCCGGTCGTTGACGGCGTGACTTACGTGACCCCCGATGGCGCCCGCGTCTCCTGCGGCGGCCTGGTGCGCGTGGGCCTCGATGCCGGCGAGGCGTCGGGTGCCTTGGAGCGCAAGCGCCGTATCCGCGAGCTGGAGGGGCTTGAGCCCGATTTGGCCGCTGTGTTTGAACATGTGTCAGGCCAGGTCGTTGAGGCCAATGCGGCCGTTGAGGAAGCGCGTGCCGCCGAGGGCGATGCCGCCGGTGAGATTGCCCGCCTTGAGGGCGAGCGCCGCTCGCTGCTTTCCGAGATCGGCCGTCTGGAGCAAAGCGCCAACAATGCCGAGGTCGAGCGCGTGCGCATCTCCAAGCGCCGCGAGCAGGCATCCGAGGCCGTTCGCGCTGCGCGCCCGCGTGTTGACGAGCTTACCCGTTCGCGTGACGAGGCCCGTGCGCAGGCAAGCGATCTGGGCTTGCAGATTGCCGAGGCCAACGACGAACTCGACCGCGTTCGCCGTGACGATTCCGAGGCTGCCGGCAAGCTCGCCGACGCCAAGGTTCGCCTAGCCCAGACGAGCGAACGCCTGCGTTCGCTGAAGGGCCGCGTGCCCGACCTGGAGCATCGTCTTGAGGGCATCGACCGTCGTATCCGCGGAACACGCCAGGCCTCGCGCTCGCTTGAGCTGCTGCGCCTGCGCGTCGACCCCATGCACGAACGCTATTCTGCCCTGTTGGAACGCGCGTCGGATTGGGCAGCGCGCCTGCGTGACCAGGCCACTCTGGAGGAGGCGGACTCCGCTTCGCTCAAGAAGACCATCGAGGATGCCAAGGCAGAGGTTGCCCGCGCTAAGGAGCGGGTCGATACCGCCTCCGCCACGCAAAACGAGTTCAAGGTCGCGCGTGGCAAGCTCGAGGTGCAGGTAGAGGCCGCCAT
>CABUQY010000053.1 GCA_902493915.1 uncultured Collinsella sp. | reverse complement strand
CCCCCCCCGAAGGTTAATTGCCGCTGCATGCATATGCGACACTCCCCTCGCTCAGGGTTTGTAGATACATTGCCGAGCGTAGGGCTATTCCATAATTCTGCTCCGGTCTTGCCGCAGCGGCAACCGCACCGCAAAAATAGCCAAAACGCCCATTCGAAACCAAACGCCCAGGTAAACGGCTTAACACAATCGCGAATACGACCCCAAAAAAACCTACTTGGATACCCGCTAGGGGTACCTGTTTTCAGGCACCTTAAATCGCCTCTCGTTGCCTCGTTTTTTCGGCTACTCAGTAAAAAATAGGGGGGTACGCCAGTACTCCCCCTAAATCGTTTATATCCCGGTTGCTGCCTGCCAGTCTGCTCTCTCAAGCCTAGGCTTGAGCGCGGGGGGCTTAGGCCCCTAGGCTTGAACGTACTTGAGGTCAAGCTCTCCAGGCGCGTCCACGCACACCGCGCCGAACGTCAGGTTTACCAGCCGGGGCTGAGCTCCATAGGAGCAAAATCATTCTAGCGCTTACTATCAAGGATATCCGTCGTAGTGGCGGCTATCCGGCAAACGATCGTACTCTCGTGGTCCCGTTTCGAGTAATTCTTTGGCACGGTCAGGAGCATAGCGAACGGTTTCCGCTGTTCCGCTCATGTACATGGACGATGAATGAACTTCGATAGCAAACGCAATTTGGTTTTTGAAATATGGACGAATTCCTTGTCAGGAGGGTAGAATGGTGCCGACGGCAGCCCAAGTTGTAGAGAGCTGGGCAGAGCCGTTGCTTAATGAAGTTGGGTCATCGTCTTAGCGACGGTGGCCTTTCTTTTTGGGCTTCGAGCCCTGCTTGAGTGCCTTGGAAAGGCCGACAAGGGCCGTGAGGAGCGAGACCATAGCGGTCAGGAGCTTCACGAGCTCGGTGAAATCGGTCATGGGCATCACCTCCCATCAAATGGAGGGCTCTGCCCGGCACGAGGGCTGCCGACAGCAAGGACGATTCTATCAGAGCGGCTGACTCCCGCCCGATATTACCATCCCACCGCGCCTGTGCAAAAAAGAGGGCCGCCAAACAGCGGCCCTCCAGCGAAAGTGCACGTTATTTAGGACTGTGTGATCCTTTGAAAAAGGCTGCTGTATAATTACATATAAGAGTCATCCGGAAGGAGCTACCGATGAATACCAAGCGATTTATCCTGAATGCACTTCTGGTAGTGGCAATATTGACGCTCTTCGTCTTCTCGTACTCATACATGAATCAGCCAAGATTTGGATATGCTTTATACGCTGTTTTTTCCGGCGAAACAACTTACAACACTTACAACACTATTGGCTTCATTGACGCAATCTTTTTCTATGTAGTCGGCCCCTTATCAAGCGAACTGGTCGCTTTCCTTGTCTGCCTCAACCTGAATCAACGAAGCCAAACTCATTCAGCGACTTCGGCCAAACAAGGAATCAATCTCTTCGCAATAACGATAATTCTGCAAATTCTGACAGTGTTGATTATCGCCCTGACCGCAACAAACGTTTTGAAGTATGAGTTCGGATTCATCGCGAGTTGCCTGATGGCAATTGCCGCGGGTATAGCGGTCTCGTATACGACACCGGCAAAGAAGTGGCTCAACTAACAGGGCCTATTTGGAATCCGAATCGTCCATGGAGCCGTCGATGCCGGTTTTGGTGTCGTCGTCCGTATTGGAATCGTCATCCTTGGGGCTTATAGGACAAAATGTGTATATCTCATAATGTATACGTTGCACCATGAGAGAGGGGTCTGTCATGAGCTGGAAACCGAGAAAATGCGTTATCGCCGGTCTCGTGACAACCGGTCCTGGCGGCGGCTTGTTTGCAACCGCAATGACATCGTACCGACTTTTCACTTGCATGTTCTGAAAGGCAGTTGCCATGCAGTCGCAAAATCAATCGAGATACTTGACCACAATCGGCTTTGCCCTGCTTGCATTACTCTTTGCTAGCGACCTTTTGCTGAAACCGCCCAAGGAACTCGTTTCGCTTGCCATAGCCTGCATTTCCGCCCTTTACTTTACGGCAACCCTATTCGTCGGACTAAAGGAGAGGAAAAAAGGCGCAGTCGTTGCATCTGCCGTAGGCGTGATCACAGCCATTGCCTCATTCTTTATCTGACACATTGGTGATCTAGGGGCGATATCGTAGGAATACGACCGGGAGAGCCGGGACCAGATTACCCGGGTTGCCCGGTCGGCTCGCGCGACGGCGCGGCGGTTCCACAGAAAGATCTCCGGACTTCACGCCGTTTCTGATCGCATTGTAGACAGCCATCTCGTCTTCGCAGTCGGCGAGCACGCGGTGTGCGTCGTCGTTTTGGATGTCCAGTAAATCTCGAAGGTCCTCCATGCACCAGCGTCCGAGATCTGGCCATGCGCGTTGCGCGAGCTGATAAGTGTCGATTGCGATGTTGTAGTTAAAGTCCAGGCCAAAGCCGTCCCAGGCAGGACGGCTTTGTTTCCTTGATTATCAACTTCATCCGGACACTTCCCGCATTCATCCGTGTGTGTACGGATGAATGCGGGGTTCAATACCCCGGCGGCCTGATCGGCAGACCGCCGGGAATTCTCACTCCTCGAAAAAAGCCGGCACTCGGTTAGTCCTGCGCATCTTGAAATCGCCAGACTCATGGGAGACGTAGAGAATGCCGTCCATCCCATCTCGTGATGCATACGACAGGTGAACTGAACCGCAATCCGATCCATCATTGTCGAGAAGATCGAACGAATTCGGGTCGCTCGTTGCGGCCAAACGACCACTCAGACAAGAGCCATCGTCATTACAGATTTGCCATTCCATGTCTTCGCCTGCAAGAATCGCCATAGACGGCCTGGTCGCGCCATCGTTGACATACATCCCGTCTATGCCAAACCCATTTTCAGCGCCATCGATGAACGACTGCTCGGACCTATACCTCGCAAATGATGCACATAGCACCATTGCAAGACAAAGTACAAAGCCAACAATCGCTATCTTTGCATAGCTCTTGCCTATCATGTCATTCACCTCCCTCGTATGTATCGAGGTATTCCTGCTTGAGCGTCTGCGAGGACGACTTGATCTTTTCCACGAGCGTGCCGGCCTCGATGAAGTAGAACGAGTTGGTAAGGTCTGCCAGGTCGTCGAGCAGATGGCTTGAAATGAGCACGCTGCGTCCCCGCGCCACCTCGCTGCGCATCGCGTCGCAGGAGGTTTTCCGTTTTCCCGGATCGAGGCCGTTCAGCGGTTCATCGAGGATGAGGTACGGGCAATCGGTCGCTATCGCCATGGCAAGCTTTACCTGCTGCTTCATTCCTGTCGAGAGTTTACGGGTCGGCTTGTCGAGATATGGGGAGATTCCGAGGGAGTCGCAGAGCGAGTCGATGTCGGCGGCCGATTTCCACGCCTCCCTAACGAAAGCAAGGTGCTCGATGGCCGATAGCGTGGGATAGAGATCCGCGCCGCCCGAAGAGCTCAGGTAGACGAGTTCTGCAAATTCGGCTGATCGACGTTGGCAGATTCCGTCTGCCGCCAGGCTTCCCGAGCGGATGCGGGTGGGAAATTGGCCCGACAGCGCTTCAAGAAGGGTGGTTTTCCCCGAGCCGTTGGGGGCAACGAGGCCCGCCGCCGTTCCCGGGCTCAGGAAAAGCGACCCGATTGAAAGTATCGTCGTGCTTCCGTATCCCACGCTCGCGTCCAGAAGCTCGAGCCCATGGTGCTTTTTCGCGGGTCCAGGCTGTTTGGGGGAACGTGTCGCAACGGCGCCGACCGCAAAAAAGACCGCGACGTATGCCAGGGCCACGGCAAGCATCGATGCGCTGCCTGAACCGGAGCCAATGAATTCTGTCGGGAAGCATCCTACGTAACCCGTTGCCTCGATAGGCGAGAATACGGGCAGTGGCAGGAGCCCGAGCGCGGCGTTATGCCCTAGTGCCGAATCGGACAATAACGGGAATGCCGGGGCCGCGACAAGCAGCGCGGAGGTAAGGGGGCCCGCGAGGACGCGCCTCGTTGCGGTCGATAGGACGGCGGAGCAAACGGATATCAAGGTTCCGCCCGCAAGAAGCGCGATAAGCAGGGCCGTGAAGACGTTTCCCGCAGTCGTGGTGGTAAGCGCGCCGTCATGGAAGAAGGCGATCGGGTACCCAATTTGCCCGAAGCCGTTTAGGGCCAAGGCGTAAATGCCCCCGGGTGCGAGGCCGGCGAGGAGCATCGCGGTCCCCGCGACGATTATCGAAAACACGGTCTGAATAAGGCGCCGGAATTTGGGCACGGGCGCCTTCGCCGCCAGGGTCCCGGGCCTTGTGGCGCCGAGCACGAGTATCGACGAGAGAAGGAAGGGGATGAAGGGAAGGAAAGACGGCGCCGTGGCAATGGCGTAAGGCAGGAAGGAAAGGAATGGCAGGTCGTTTGCGGAGGCCGGGATATCCGTGATGCCGGAGCTGCTCAGGGCACGGCAATATGCGAGCGCTGCGTCATTGGTCTCTCGGTCTCCCACGATGGACCCGGATTGGAAGCCTTCGCCCATGAGCGCGTAGTAGCTCTCGGCAGAATCGAGAAAGGCGGCGTCGGTTTGAGCGGCAAGGGCGGCGTTCGCGTATCTTGCAAGCTCCGCGTCATTTTGCTGCTCTGGCGATAGGTCTGTGCCGTTGGCCTGGGGCGCGCGCGTATTGAATGCGTCGACAAAGCTCTGCATGCCCTGTTTCATAAAGAAGGGCCCGTAGATGGGTGAATTGAACGCAATGGGGACGGAAAAGGCTGCAGCGAGAACGAGCGTACAAATCCATACGGCCTTGTCTCTTAGGATTAGTTTGAGAAGAAGTCGACAGTACATTTAGAAGCACCTACGTTCCTCAAAGAATTGTTTAGATTAAAAGTAACAGACCGGATGAAGATACGTGCGACGGGGGCGAGGCGAATGGCTGAGCGGTATCGATATGCGGGTTCAACGGTATTATATTGACTACATAGATTATTAACTTGCTTGACTTGTAAACCTAGTCGTCCTGTCATCATATTCAACTTCGAAAAAAGGGGAATGAGGGCATCCCGATGCATCGAGTATTACTGGAACCCCGGCGATACGCTGAATGATTTGTGACGAATAGTCATGTCCATCAAGAAGGCTCGACGCTTCGGGCAGCTCGTCAATCGATATATCAATTCTTGGAGACATGTATTCCTACCATTTTTAAAGAAACAACGGCGGTAATCGCTATCGCGATTGCGCCAATAATACCGAGCGCCATCTAATTATACTTGATTTAAGGCGGAGTGGAATGTGGGCGCGCAAGGAGATGCGGAATCGATGAGAGCCTCAAAAAAAATTACTGCAGTGTTATCATCTTTCATCCTCTCTATTCTTCCATTTCTGATTCTATGGACGGCTTGCTCAGTCCTCCCTGATACAATTCCCGCTCATTGGAGTGGGGGTGTGGTTGATCGATGGGGTAATAAGCTTGAATTGCTGGTTGTTCCGCTGTTTTCTCTGATTGGTTCTATTGCAATTTCTGTGTACCTTATTGTTTCCACGCGGCGAAGAGAGTTCGCGGATTTCTCTGTTCGAATGCGACGGGACTTTGTTGCGTGCTATATTTCTAGTCTTCTTTTATCGACAACCTGCTCAGTGATAATTGCCGTTTGGGTTCAGTTGATTCTTACGCAAAGCACTGCAGTTGATGGGGGACTTGGACTATCGATCCTGTATTCCCTTCCCGGGCTATATGTGATCTTGTGCGCTTTGCCGCCTTTTTATGCGAGCGGCGAGAGCAAAAAGGCAGAGCGCCTGATAACAGTTCTTATTGGCGGCGCGGAGATTGTTCTTTGTGGAATAGTGCTTGAAGGTTCGGCTGCCTCTTATGCGATGATTGGACTGATGATTCTGTTCTGTGCGTTTGAGATTGTGTCACAGGTAAGGGATAGCCGGTCCTTATGAGTTGAATTACGCGCGTGCGGATATAAAGGGTGGCATGTTAAATTTGTTGAAAGCTCTGACATGCGCTGTCGACTTCATTAAAATCGATTGCCGATCAAGTCTTCCTATATATGCGAGCCCCAAGAAACTGCGCTGTGAACCTGAGTCCTCTATCGATCGCCCCGGTGCACCGGGCCGCTGTCCTCGAGCCGGCAACAGCTTGCCGGTCTCAAAACGTATGCCGTCCGGCACGACCGACGGCCGAGTCTTGCGCCCCGTTCGGGCAGCGCCAGAACCCCGTGCCGGAACCCATGCGGTCGATTGCAGGGGAATTCAGCCGAGGCCATCGAGGAGCCGACCTAGGGACGGCGCCCTCAGTCCTCGAAGGATTTCAACCGCCCCTTAAAGGCTCGGATTGATTTAACGGTTGATTCAATCCGGCAGAATATGCCGGGCATGGACCGGTTGACACAATGTAAGGTAAAAAGCAGATGCGGCCGTACGCCGGTGCGGGGTTCGGGTGATGTGATAGAAAGAAATATACGTATTACATCTAACCAAGAGGTGCGTCATGGCAACCGCCACCGCAGCCCTGAGAATCCCCGAGGACCTTGCGAACAGGTACGACCGCCTGGCGAAGTCGACGGGCCGCACGAAAAACTTCTACATGACGGAGGCGCTTGCCGCAGAGATAGGCAGGCTCGAATACGAGTACGGCCTCATGAATTATCCGGGAAGCGTTTGGTTGCGAGCCACGCCGGTGTGAGGGCCTGAGTCGTCAGGCCCCGCACAGGGGGACCGCGATGGTGGCCACCGCGCCGCCCGAGGGGCTGTTGGCGAGCGAGACGGAGCCCCCGTGGGCGCTCGCGGCCTCGGAGGCGGCGTGGAGGCCGAGCCCGTAGTGGCGGCCTCCGTCGCGCGAGGAGCGGGAGGAGTCGTCTGTGAAGAGGCGCTCGCAGCCGCGTTCGAGGGCGGCGGGAGAGAAGCCCGGTCCGTCGTCGGACACCTCGATGACGAGGTGCCCGCCCGCGACGTCGCAGGAGACCGCCACGCGCGAGCGCGCGTGCTCGGCGGCGTTGGCCACGAGGTTCGCGGCGGCTCGCGCCAGGGCGGTTCGGTCGAGCGGGGCCTCGGGCGCGCCCGCGACAGCGGGGCCCGTGGCCGCGTCGAGCGTCACGCCTCGCGACCGGGCGATCTGGGCGGCCTCGGCGAGGACCTGCTCGCAGAGCTCGGCCGGCCGCATGGGGGCCCTCTCAGCCCCGCCGGACCCGCGCGAGGCCTCGATGAGCAGGCGCACGTAGCCGTCGAGCCTTTCGACACTGCCGGCTATGTCGCGCGCGGCGGCCGCGAGGTCGGCGTCTTTCTCGTCTTCCAGCTCCTCCGCCACGAAGTCGGCGTTGGCGCGCAGCACGGTGAGCGGCGTCTTGAGGTCGTGGGCGAGCGACGCCACCTGCTCGCGCTGCCCCCGCTCCGCGGCCCAGCGGGCCTCGAGCGACTCGGCGAGGGAGGTCCGCATGGCGTCCATCGCGGCGAGGACGTCGTTCACCTCGCGCACGTTGGTGCTGCCGACCGCGAAGTCGAGATCCCCCGCGCCGACGCGCCCCGCCGCCTCCGCGAGCGGCGCCATCTTGCGCGAGATCACGCGGCTCGCGCGGCGCGCCACGAGCGCGAGCGCGAGCGCGCTGCCCGCAGCGGCGCCGACGAGCATGAGGCTCTGCGGGTTGGGAAGCAGGCCGGCGAGGTCGCGCGAGACCCACTGCGGCAGGTACTCGCTGACGAGTGCGCAGGCCCCGCCGCCCTTGAGCGGGAACGCGGCGTAGGTGAGGCCCGAGCCCCCGCCCTCAATCTCCACTGTGCCCGGATCCGCGGCGAGTGCCGCACGGGTCATTTCCGTCGCGTCCTCGAGCCGTGTGCCCTCGAGGTCTGTCATCAGCACGTATCCGTCCTCGTTCAGGATGAGGTAGCGGTACGCCGTCGGCACGTCCTGCTGCCCGCAGACGCCGTCGCGTGCCAGGCCCTCCGCGACCTCGCGCGCATTGGCCGGCCCCCAGCTTGCCTCGTAGACGAAGCCCGCGTTGATCGCCGCGGAGAGCGCCATGAACGAGGCGAGCCACGCCGTGGCGACCGCCGCGAACGCGTAGGCGAAGTAGCGCGCGATGACGAAGGAGAGCGGCATGCCCCCGCGACCTCGCGCCCCGGTCCTCAGAGCTGCCACTTGTACCCCATCCCCCAGACGGTCGCGATCGGGTCGGCGCCGGCCTCGGAGAGTTTCCTCCGGGCGCGGCTGACCTGCATGGATATGGCCGCGTCGTCGGCGTCGCTCTCCCAGCCGAGCACCGCCTCGCGTATCTGCGCGCGGCTCATGACCTGCCCGGGGTGGCGGGCGAGGTACTCGCAGATGGCGTACTCGGTGGGCGTGAGCGGCACGGCCTCGCCGCCCACCGCGAGGCCGCGCGCGCCGAGGTCGATCCGCACCTCCCCGAAGGAGAGGGCGTGCGAGCGCGGCCGGCGCTCACGGCGCAGATGGGCCGCGACCTTGGCGCGCAGCTCCGCGGCCCCGAAGGGCTTGCGGACGTAGTCGTCGGCGCCCAGGCCGTAGCCGGCCACGGCGTCCTCCTCGGCCACGCGCGCGGTCAGGAAGACGATGGGCCCGTCGAAGTCCGGGCGGATCTGCCGCACGAGCTCGAAGCCGTCGAGCCCCGGCATCATGACGTCGCAGAGCACGAGGTCGAAGCGCGAGAGGTCCATCCCCGGGACCGCCGTCGGGTCCGCTGCCTTGACGACCTCATGGCCGTCGCGGCCGAGGACGCGCGCGAGCGCGTCGAGGATCGCCCGCTCATCATCCACTGCCAGTATCCTCGCCATGTTCGACCTCCTGAAACTTCCGTCGGAATTGTACTAGCGCCGCGCTCAGCGGTCCAGAGCCCCGCGCGCAGCCGCGGGCGCGGGCGCCCACATGGCGATCTCAGGGTTGGGCAGCACGCGGTCGGCGATCGAGCGCAGCGCCGACCCCCAGCCGGCGTCGAGCAGGACATTCCCGCCCAGGACGAGCGCTGCGGAGAGGAGGGCGAGCACGGCGGCGAGCGGCCTCCTACGCATCCGCCCTCCCGTCCTCGAAACGGCAGAACCAGGCGAGAAGGACGGCGGCGGCTGCCAGGGCGAGCACGAGGCCAGCGAGCGCAGTCGTGAGGAGAGGGGCCGCCGCGCGTGCGGCGTCGATGAAGGCCTCCACCCCGAGCGACCCCAGGCGCGCGGGCCAGGCGAGCGGCACCCAGCTCAGGGGCGTCGCCAGGGCACCGGTGAGCTCGCCGGTCATGAGGCCGTGCGCAAGTCCGCCCACTGAGAAGAACGCGAGGAGCATACCCGCCGCGCCGGCGCCGATGGCGGCGTTGCGGCCGAGGCGCAGGGCCACGCCGAGCCCCAGCGCGTAGAGGGGCAGGCTGCCCAGCACGATGCCCGCCCAGGCGGCCGCAAGCGGAGCGGGCCCGAGCGGCAGGCGCCCGGCGACGGCGAGCACGGCCCCGAACACGCCGAGCGCCACGGCCAGCGCGCCCGCGCCGAGCGCCGCAAGGGCGAGCAGCTTCGCCGCGACGGCGCGCCCGCGCGAGGGGACCGCCGTGAGGTTGGCGAGACGCCCGGCAGCGCGCTCGTCGTCCACGGCGAGCCCGCAGACGATGGCGGACATGAGCGGCATGAGGGCGCCGAGGAACTGGGCGTGGGCGTCCGCGCCCAGCGCCGGGTCCCATCGGGTTACGGAGAAGTACTCGCCGCAGGCAAGACCGGCTGCCAGGCCGCAGACGAGGTGCACCGCCGTGAGCGGGGAGCGCGCCAGGCGCAGGGCCTCGGAGAGCAGGGCCCGCGGGAGAGTCATGCGCGGCGTCGGGTCGGAGAGTCGTGTCATGGCCATCACCTCTCCTCGGAGCGCGCGAACCAGGCCGCGCCCGCCGCCGTGAGCGCGGCGAACGCGAGCGCGCTGACCGCAAGGCCCGCCAGTGTGAGCATGCCGTCCGCCGCGAGCGCCCCGCCGAGCGCCATGTCCGCCGCGAGTGGCTCGCCGCTCGGCAGCACGGGGATGAAGCTCGTGGGTATGACCATGCTCGCCGACGGCGGAAAGAGCTGCGGCAGCGGCACCAGCGACCAGGCGAACCCGCCCACGAGCTGCGCGGCGAGCGGGCAGAAGATGCCCGCGAGCATTCCGAGCCGCGCCGTGAGGAAGAGCCCTGCGGGGATCATCCACGCCGCGGTCACCGTGTTGGCGAGCGCGCAGAGGAGCATCGTGAGGGTGCCCGCGGCCGTGAGGCCCTGCGAGGAGAACGCCGATCCCGCGAGGTAGATGCCGAAGACCACGAGGTTCGAGAGCGTGCAGAGAGCGAGGCACCAGAGCGCCTTGGCCCACCAGGCGCGCCCGAGCGGGAAGCCCAGGCCCAGAAGCCCCCGCATCCGCGTGCGAGCGTCCGCCCGCGCGACGCACGCCACCACGAGCGAGAGAGACACGGGCAGGAAGAGCGCGTACCAGTAGTTCCACGCGCTGAAGATCTGCACGCCCCGGTAGGGCATCGCGCCGAGCAGCGGCATCGGCAGCGCCATGAGCACGGCCAGGCGAACCGGTGCCGCGTGGCGCGACTTCAGGGCCTCGGCGCGCAGGCCCGCGAACAGGCCGCCTTTCTCGCCCGTCATGCCGCCACCTCCCCGCGTGCTCGTCGCCCTTCCCGGCAGAAACTCATGAAGAGTTCCTCGAGGTCCTGCCCGGGCCGAAGCGCATCCTCGTAGGCGAGGCGCCCCCCGCAGATGATGCCGATGGTGTCAGCCATCTGCTGCACCTCGGAGAGGATGTGGCTCGAGACGATCACCGTCGTACCCGCCGCCGCGAAGCCGCGGATCTGGTCGCGCAGCTCCTCGATGCCGATGGGGTCGAGGCCGTTGGTGGGCTCGTCGAGCACGAGCAGGCGTGGCCGGGCGATCAGCGCCAGCGCGAGCCCCAGGCGCTGCCGCATGCCCATCGAGAAGCGCCCGGCGCGCTTCTTCCCGGTGTCCGCGAGGTCCACGGCGGCGAGCACCTCATCTACGCGGCTCTCGGGAAGGCCCAGCAGCGTGGTGCGCACGCGCAGGTTCTCGCGCGCGGTGAGGTTGGGGTAGAGCGGCGCCTCCTCGATGAGGCTGCCGATTGCGTAGAGGTCCTCGCGGCGCCAGGCGTGCCCGGCAAAGAGGATCTCCCCGGCCGTCGGCCGCAGCATCCCGCAGATCATCTTGAGCGTTGTCGACTTGCCGGCGCCGTTGGGGCCGAGCAGCCCGTACACCTCGCCCTCGCGGATATGAAGGCTCACGTCGGCCACGGCGTCCTGCGCCTGGTCGCCGCGGCCGAAGCGCTTGGTGAGCCCGCGCGTCTCGAGCATGTAACCCATGGGTTCGTCCTTTCTCTTCCGGGCGCGCGGGCCGAGTCGCCGCGCCCGCGTGCCTTACCTTTCGGGTTCACCATCCATGGTGGGGCGCGTTTCTAACGAAGCCGTAACGGCCGTTGGGCTCTTTTGG
>CABUQY010000052.1 GCA_902493915.1 uncultured Collinsella sp. | reverse complement strand
TCGTGGCCTCGATGGTCGTGGGCATGTTCGCGCCCTCGCCGACCACCTTGCAGCCGTTGGCGACGAGCGCCTGGGCGTCCTCGAGCAGCAGCGTGTTCTCGCGAGCGCAGGGCAGCGCGATGTCGCAGGGCAGCTGCCACACGCCGCGGCCGTCGCCCTCGTGCCACACGGCGTTGGGCTTCTCGTCAACGTACATAGCGAGCGTGACACCCTTGTCGTGGCCGGAGCGCTTCTTGTTGTAGACATGCTCGAGCACGGTGTAGTCGATGCCGTCGGGATCCTCGACCCAGCCATGGGTGTCGGAGCAGGCCAGCACCTTGCCGCCGAGCTGGGAGACCTTCTGGACCGCGTAGATGGCGACGTTACCGGAGCCGTGAACGACGACGTTCTTGCCCTCGAAGGAGTCGCCGCGGCTCTTGAGGTACTCGTCCACAAAGTAGGCCAGACCGTAACCGGTGGCCTCGGTACGGGCGAGCGAGCCGCCAAAGGAGAGGCCCTTGCCGGTAAGGACGCCGGTCCACTCGTTGGTCAGGCGCTTGTACTGACCGAACAGGTAGGCAACCTCGCGGCCGCCAACGCCCAGGTCGCCGGCGGGAACGTCGGTGTTGGGGCCAATGTGGCGATAGAGCTCGGTCATGAAGGACTGGCAGAAGTGCATGATCTCGTTGTTGGACTTGCCCTTGGGGTCAAAGTCGGAGCCGCCCTTGCCGCCGCCCATGGGAAGGGTGGTCAGGCTGTTCTTGAGGATTTGCTCCAGGCCCAGGAACTTGAGCATACCCAGAGTGACCGTCGGGTTAAAGCGCAGGCCGCCCTTGTAGGGTCCAATGGCAGAGTTGAACTCGACGCGGTAACCGCGGTTGACCTGAACCTTGCCCTGGTCGTCGACCCAGGGGACACGGAACATGACGATCCGCTCGGGCTCGACGAGGCGCTCAAGCAGGGCGGCCTCCTCGAACTCCGGATGCGCGTCGAGCGCCGGCTGGATGGTGCCGAGAATCTCGGTCGCGGCCTGGATGAACTCAGGCTGCTCGGGATAGCGGGCCTTGAGCTCTTCGAGAACTTTCTGCGTGTAGCTCATGCTTCCTCCAATTGATGGAAAAGAAAAGTGTCGTTCGAGGCGCCCCATGCGCCGCGAGCTTTATCGAGTATGGATAATATCGCACTGTTGCAGCGAAGTTTCGCATAAGCCGACGAGCAGATGTTTCGTTTTGATTACGATGCAGGTAGAAGCGTTTTTGAGTGCCCAACGCGCAAATCGCGTGTTTCGAAGCTGTTTCGTCCACATGTTCCAAACCACCACATTGGGCACCTTTGTGGTGGTGTTGGTGGTTAGAGGACGAGCTGATGGTAGTCGGCAGGGGTTATGCGGCCCTCGGTGGCGGCGCGGAAGGCGGCGAGCGCATCGCCCGAGAACGGCATGGCCCAGCACAGGCCGCAACCTGCGGTAATGGAGCCGGGCAAAGGCATAATGCGCCCGGGCACGCCGGCATCCAGGCAAAGCTGCTCGCACTCCATCACATCGAAGGTGCTGTCGAACGAAACGATAATCTTGCGCTCGTGGTCGAGGGCATCACCGGACGGGCCTTCGCGATGTGCCTCGCGATACGCCGCGGCGTCCGCTTCCTCTTCCGCAGTATGTCCACAGCCACCGCAGCCGCAGGTACAGGGCTCGGAACCATCGCAAGTGCAAGGCTCTCCCGTGTCGAGACAAATATCGTGAGACATGGCAACTCCAATCGTCTAGGCGAGTAACTCGGCCGCCGCAAACTCCTCGGGCGTATTGACGTTTTCGAAGCAGAGCGTCGAGCCCGCGGCCTTAACGATCTGCGGTTCATCTATATAACCAGCCTGAACGCGATTGATCAGGCAGCGAATGCGTTGGCGGTCGCAGGAGAGCAGCTCTTGGGCAACTGGCGCACATGCGTCACGGCGCCAGACGGCGCAAAGCGGCTCAATGCCACGCTCCTCGCGCGGCACGCACACGTCGAGCGCCTCGGCCTCAACACGATCGGCGAGCGCGCCGATGAGTTCCGGCGAGACAAACGGCATATCGCAAGCGACGATCGCCACGAGCGGCAATCGCGCCGCGGCCAACGAGCTCGCGATGCCGCGCATGGCACCGGCGGGACCGTCGACGTCCATCACCACGCGGGGGCGCAGGCCATCAAACATAAGCTCCTCAAGGTAGGCAAGCTCGCAGGGGCGCGACGTCGTCACGACCAGCTCGCCGGCAACTGGCGCCAGCCGACCCAGCACGCGCTCGATGAGCGGCTCACCGCAAAACGCCATGCGCGCCTTATCGCAGCCCATGCGCGACGACATCCCGCCCGCTTGAACGACACAAGAAAGATCGGCCCGTCTTACGGTAGTCATACGGCAAACCACCCCCATCGGTATGCTCAAAACTCGACGCACGAAGCCAAATACCGTCGCCGATAAAGCGGGCGGCACGGCAAACCCATGCAAAAACAAAACAGCGCCTTTGCGGCACGCAGCAAGACCGCGAGCACAAAAGCGCTGGTAGCGTATGGCGGGAACGTATGTGAATCGAACACATCCAAGACGTTTTGCACGCCTCGCAACGGTTTTGAGGACCGCGGAGCCCACCGGAGCCCATCCGTTCCCAAGTGCGGCGGTATTTTACCAAACCGAGCGGGCCCCATCCCAAATAGACAAGCAAGAAGTTGCGGTGGAATAGTTCTTACTTAGGCTGCAAGACCCCAAAAACAGGAACTATTTCACCGCAACTGAGGAGGCGGGAGCGGGTAACCGGCCTAGCGCAGGGAGCGCAGGCCGCCGGCATCCTTGTCGAGCACCGTAAAGCGCACGGCATCCAGGTGCTCCAAGATGCTGATGGCGCGTTTGCGCGACACGCCCAGGGCCTCGCGCAGCACGCTCGTGGTGGCAGCGCCGCCGGCCGCCTCAATGGCGGCGGCGACGAGCTCACGCGCATGGGCCTCGGCAGCAGCGGACAGGGCAACGTCGCGCTCGACCTTAACGATTGCGCGGTTGAGGGAAAGCTCGCGCAGGGCACGCGTCATGGTGTCGCGGCCGAGCTGCAGCTGTTCGCCCACCTCGGGAAGCGCCGGTGCATCCAAGCCGGCCTCGTCAAGCAGCGCGACGATGCGCTCGCAAGCCTCTCGCACCACGCGTGCCGCCGCGGCGGCCGAATGCGGATCGAATACCTCGGCGCCCTCGGCGGCGCACACGCCACGCGAGCAGCCCTCGGCAATCAGAGCCGCGGCAACGGCTTCATCAGCGGCAGGCCACGCAGCATGGGCAACGGCACCGGGCGTAAAGCCCGTCTCCTTGGGAGCCGCCGCATGCATGGCTGACAGGGTCGCCGCCAGTGCATTCATCGCGGCGTCGAGCACGGAAGCATCTGCATACAGCGAGCCATCCGAGCCAGCAAGCGCGCGAGCAGCGCCCTTCGCCACCAACACGCGCAGTGCAGTATCGACCTCGCCGACGCCAAGATCCAAAGCCGCGGCAACATCAACCGCCGTAACCGGCAACGTCTGCAGCACCAGCCAAGCGCCCACACCGCCCGCGATATCGCCGGACTCGATCGCCGCATACAGCGCACGCTCTCCTTCGGCAAGCTCGCGCGAGCGACGGCAGCGCGAAAGCAGCACGCGCCCGCCGCCAATGAGCATCACGGGCGAATAGGACAGCACCACGACATGGTCCCCGGCACGTAGCGGCAGCGAGTTTTCCAAGCGCACCTGAACATTACGGGTCTCGCCCACCGCCATGGGGGCCTCGCCCTCCATAAGCATGATGCGGCCGACAACCTCGGCCGTACCCGCCATCACATGCACGCGCGCGCCCGACTCGAGCACACGCGGTTTAGCGCCCTCGCGGCCCAGGTAGGTAAACGTCATCATAAAGCGCAGCGTCTGGCCAAAACGGCCCTCCACGCCGAGCATCTCGCCGCGATCGAGCGCGGCGACAGCATCGCCCACCAAGTTGAGCGCCACACGCTGACCGGGCAACGCCTGCTGCGTGTCGCCATGCACCTGGATCCCGCGTACGCGGCAGACCGTGCGCGACGGCAGCGCGACGAGCTCATCGCCCACCGCAACCGGCGCATCGTGCAGCGTTCCCGTCACGACGGTGCCGGCGCCCTTGATCGTAAAGCAGCGGTCAATCGGCAGGCGCGGCGCGGCATCGCTCCGCTCGGCACGCTCGCGACAGGTATCCCAGCAGACACCCACCTGCTCGTCGAGCACCGCAAGCAGCCCGTCAATCCCCTCGCCCGTCTTAGACGACACGGGCACAATTGGCGCGCCCGCAAACACAGTACCCGACAAAAAGTCATCGACATCGAGCTCGGCAAGCTCGGTCATCTCGGCATCGGCCAGGTCACACATCGTCAGCGCCACCACCATATGCGTGACGCCCAGCAGCTCCAGCACATGCACGTGCTCGCGGGTCTGCGGCATCACGCCCTCGACGGCTGAGACCACCAGCACGGCAACGTCGATGCCCGTGGCACCCTGCACCATGGCGCGCAAGTAATGCGCATGGCCCGGCACGTCGACAAGGCCGACGATCTTGCCACTCGGCAGCGCCAGCTCGCCAAAGCCCAACTCCACCGTCATGCCGCGGCGACGCTCGACCTCAAGGCGATCAGGATTCTTGCCGGTCAGCGCCTCGATCAGTGCCGACTTACCGTGGTCAACGTGGCCCGCCGTGCCAACGATAACGGGACACTCCACCAGCGCCTGAACCTCACTCATCGAGCAATCGCCTTCTCAACGCATGCGGCAAGCGTCGACGCCGCCGTCTCGATATCGCGGTCGCCCACGAGCGTACGGACGTCAAACAAAATGCGATCGTGCGAGGCGCGCGTGACGACCGGCGTGTCGAAATCTTGGACGAGTGAGCGCTTGAGTGCGTCAACGGAAAGACGCTCATCGACAAGACGCACGGCAACGCACATGGTGGGCAGCTCGACGGTAGGCAGCGAACCGCCGCCGGGAGTCGACGACTCCTCGACGATCTCCACCTGAGCGGCGCACAGGCAACCGGCCTTGTCGAGACCGGCGACCATACGATCGCGCAGCTTGCGGGCACGTCGCTCCAAATGGGTCTGCGGAAGCGTAAGCATGCTGAGCACCGGAATATCGCGATGGGCAACATCGGCGCCATCCATGTAGATACGCAGCGTGGCCTCGAGCGCCGACAGGGCCAGTTTGCCCGGGCGCAGGGCGCGCATAAGCGGATGTGACCCACAGGCCTGAACCAGGTCACGACGGCCCATGATAATGCCCGCCTGTGCTGCACCGAGAAGTTTATCGCCCGAGCACGACACCAAATCGAGCCCTGCCGAAACCGAAGCCGGCGTGGTTTCTTCGCCTCCGCGCACCAAGATGTCGTCGGGCAACAGCGCGCCCGACCCCTGATCTTCATAGAACAGCAGGCCGTGCTTATGAGCCAGTGCGGCGAGCTCCCGAGAGCCCACTTCCTCGTGAAAACCCTCGATGCGATAATTGGAAGGATGAACCTTGAGGATCATGGCCGTATCGGGCGTAATAGCTTGCTCATAATCTGCCAGGTGCGTGCGGTTGGTGGCGCCGACCTCGACGAGCTTGGCGCCCGAGGCCGCCATGACATCGGGGATGCGGAAGCTGCCGCCAATCTCGACAAGCTCGCCGCGGCTGACGATAACCTCTTTGCCCGCGGCATGGGTGGCAAGCACCAGCAGCACCGCGGCGGCATTGTTGTTGACCACGAGCGCGTCCTCGGCACCGGTGAGTGAGCGGATCAGCTGCGCGGCGTGCTCCTTGCGCGAACCGCGCGAACAGGTGTCCACGCTGTACTCGAGCGTGCTGTAGCCGCGCGCGACCTCGGCCACGGCCTTGGCGGCCGACTCCGCGAGCGGGGCGCGACCCAAGTTGGTATGGATGACCACACCCGTGGCATTAACCGCTGGGCGCAGGCTCGGCAGCGCGGAGCGGTGCGCACGCCACTCGATAGCCGAAGCCAGGTCACGCTTGGAACGCGGGGCGGCGCCGGCGCGAATGGCGGCGCGCTCCTCGTCAAGCTCGGCCGTGACGGCGGCATGGACCACCGCGTCGCAGGTCTCCCCTGCCGCCTTCACCACCGGCCACTCGGTGAGCAGCTCGTTGACGGAAGGAATGGCACGCAGACGGGCGCGCACCTCATCGGACATGTTCTGGCTATCGCTCATGTGCGGCCTTTCAAAACCAAAGGTGAATCAATCGTTCGAACGTCAAACTATCAGCCAATTCGATCGGCTGAGTCAATCAATCGTTATTATCCACGTGCTCCGTGATCTTTTCCACGCGAACGGCGTTTTCCTGGGTGAGCGCGGCACCTGTCAACGGATCCCAACGCAACGGCGTATGGTCGAGCGGGCCCACGCCCAAGGCTTGAGCGCCACCGACATCGGCGCCAAGCGAACGCCCGCCGGGGGCGGCCGACGTGAAGATGCACGCCGGATGCAGATAGGGCGTCGTCTCCACGCGCACGCGGTCGCGGCCCATATCGCTCACGAGCTCGACGATCTCGCCGTCGGCGATGCCCATGTGCGCAGCAGCATCGGCATTCATCTGCACGGCATCCAGGTCCGATCCAGCCTCGGCGGCACCTTGAGCCGCAAGCCTGCGCGAGGTGTGCGACTCAAAGGGACGGTTGCCACTAATGAGGCGAAACATCCCCGGGCCGGGCTCCACAATGGGCGCAATCCAGTTGGGCACACGACCCATGCCGACTCGTTCCCATACGTCGCTTGCCAGCGCAATTTTGCCGCCGGCAAGCGGAATCACCGGCTCACCCGTGCGCGACGGCAGCGCCACGCCCGTATCGGCCCAGCCGCGCTCCTTGAGCTCGTCCAGATCGATCCCAAAAGGCGCCACCTGGGCAGCCGTCAGATCGTCAGACGTAAACTGGAAATACTCGCCCACGCCACACGCCTGCGCCAGACCGGCAAAAATCTCCCGACCGGGACGTGTGCCGTCATGCTGCACGGGCAGCACGGCGTTGCGGTAGAACACGCGCGAATCGTTGACGCCCACGACCGTGCCCACACCGCGGTCGGCCTCCAGATACGTCACGTCGGGCAGCACGAAGTCAGAAGCACGCGCCGTCTCGGACCAACGAATATCAATCGTCACAAGCAAGTCGAGCTGCTGCAAAATACCCAACCAAGCCTGTGCATTGCCATAGCCCGCACCGGGGTTACTGGCATAGACGATGAGCCCACGCAAATCGCCGGCAAGAATCGACTGACCGATGGTCGTGCACAGTCCGCGCACCGGATCGACCAGTGGATAGCGCTCGGACCCCAGCTTGGGCTCGCGCGGCACCGGCGGCGTCGCAAAGCGAGTGGGATCGAGGTCGCCCAGTGAAAGCGGTGTGGGCGGATTGAGCGCGCCACCCGCATGTCCAATACAGCCCAGCAGCACATCGACCAAGCAGATAGCGCGTGCGGTCTGGGTGCTATTGGCATACGCGATGCCGATGCCACCATGAAAACCCGCATCCACCACAGCGGCAGGCGCGGCGGCAGCGAGATCGCGCGCCGTGGCGACAATCTCTGCGGCCGGCACGTCGCACATCGATTCGGCCCACTCGGGTGTCCAAGCACTGGCCGCCTGCGCCAGCTCGTCAAAGCTTGTGGCGTAGCGGTCCACGAACTCGTGATCGTACAGGTCTTCGGCTACCAGCACATGTGCGATACCCAGCAGCAACGCCAGATCGCATCCAGGACGTACGCGCAGCCAGCGGTCGGCAAGCGCAGCCGAGCCACTGCGCCGGGGGTCAACCACGATAATCTTAGCCCCACGTCGACGGGCATCGTTGAGCGCATCAACGGCCCCCATCGTCGACGAATCGACAATGGAGCGCCCCAGATACATGATGCAATCGGTATGCGCCAGGTCGGAGGCGGGGCTGTAGCCCAGACTGTGCTCCCAGCCGGTAAGTCTGCTTACCTCGCAGGCACCGTCGGCACCGTATACGTTGGGCGAGCCCAGCGCATGCATAAAACGATACGCCCAGTAACGGTCGAACGAGGGCACGCCGAGCGTCATGCCCAGCGCGCGCGGACCATGCCCGTCAACAATCCCCAAAAGGCACTCGGCAATCTGAGCAAACGCCTCGTCCCACGAAATCGCATCAAACCCCGAGCCATCAGCTCGTCGGCGCATGGGGTGCACAATGCGGTCGCGCTCGTCAAACGGCATTGTCAGGCGATGCCGTCCGCGGGCACACAGGGCACGCGCCGCGCACGGATGCCCTGGCACCGGCAACTCGGCCGCCACGCGACCGTCCTCAACTCGTGCCGCAAAGGCGCAATCGGCATAGCATCCCCCGCATGTGGTCACCACGGCGCGACCGTCACGCTTCACAGCAGATGCCATCTCGATTACCCCTTTCACAAGCCAAACACAACAGGCCAACAGCCCGGGAACGAGCCCCAGGCCAAAAAAGCCTCCCGCACGGCAACGCCCCGCGGGAGGCCCAACGTCAAACAGACGGTATCTTACGCCTCGGACTTCTTGGCGTAGATAAACCAGTAGCCGAGCGCGACCAGAACCGCGCCGCCCACGATGTTGCCCAGCGTGGCGGCGGACAGGTTAAACGCAATGCCCGCAGCGTTGAGCGCATCGGCGCCGGCGACGTCGGCACCGTAGCCGCATGCATGCATCACAGCACCCATGGGCAAAAAGTACATGTTGGCGACGCAGTGCTCAAAACCGCAGGCCACAAAGGCGGCGATGGGCAGCAGAATGCCCACAACCTTATCGACCACGGTCTTGCCGGCGGTACCGATCCACACGGCCAGGCACACAAAGATGTTGCACAGGATGCCGCGGAAGAAAATCGTCACCCAGTCGATCGTCACCTTGCCGGCGGCGACGCTCACCATGGAATTGGCGACCGCCTCGCCGTTGAGCTTGTAAATGCCGGCCATGTACACCAAAAAGACGATGAACAGGGCACCGACAAAGTTACCGACCCATACGACGACCCAAGCCTTGAGCATCTGGACCAGGGTGATCTTTTTGCTCTTGAGTGCGCAGACCATAAGCGAATTGCCAGTAAACAGCTCGGCGCCGCACACCAGCACCAGCACCAGGCCCAGGCAAAAGCACAGGCCGCCCACGACGCGCTGGGCGCCCCAGCCCAGCGTGCTATCGCTCAAGAACACGGTAAAGAACAGGCCGCCGAAGGCAATGAACGCGCCGGCGAACATCGCCAAAACAAAGGCCTTTGCGACCGGCAGGTTAGCCTTGGTCACGCCGGCGGCCTCGGTCTTGGCCTCGATCGCGGCGGGCGCCAGGCAATCGGGAGCGGGGTACTCCGCCTTGGAATCTGCCATGTCAATCACTTCTTTCCTAATCAGCAGGGACAAGCGCTCCTATTGCTCTTGTCCCAAGCGGACAAAGTGGGAAAAGTCGTTGGCGGCCACGGCGTCGTACACGGCGTCGACGGCGTCAAAGACCTCCGGGGACATGGGGTTGTAGAACTCCGTATCGCCCGGCTGAATCCCTATGAAGACGATATCTTCGCACGATTGCTCGATTTCCTCGATCAGAATCGACAAAGGGAGCGAATGCGTGGTGAACATCGACTTGCGGGCCACATCGCGCTTATCGAGCAGGCGGATAGACCCGACGGGCAGCGCCATGTCGGCGGCATCGACCAAGACCAGGCGAGGCGGACGCTCGCGCTTGACCTCGATGATGTCGTCCTCGGGCGTTTGGCCACCGTCGATGGTGTACCAACCGGCAATGGGCGCGTCCTCCATCTTTTTGGAGAGCACGGGGCCGGCGGCATCGTCGGCACGCAGCACGCTTCCCGCCGTGAGCACGATACCCGCAAACGGGGCGCCGTTCACGCGTCCATCCACAACGCGACCCATTACTGCAACCTTCCCGTCAGGTACACGCCCGACA
This sequence comes from uncultured Collinsella sp., assembly GCA_902493915.1. Taxonomy (GTDB): domain Bacteria; phylum Actinomycetota; class Coriobacteriia; order Coriobacteriales; family Coriobacteriaceae; genus Collinsella. Next base: position 1,624 of record CABUQY010000052.1, on the reverse strand, counting down.
CATCGCGCACGCGCTCAACCAGATCGCGGAACTTCATCAGAAACGCGACCTGCTGGGCATGCAGGCCAAAGTCGTCGTCGAACACCGAGATGCCAGCCTTGGCCGAGCCGCGAAAACCGCGCTCGTCGAGCAGCGTGTCGCAGGCCTCGAGCAGCGACGGCACCGCCGCCTTGTCGAGCTGGCACTCGCCAAAGGAGCGGATGGCCTCGAACTTGGTCTTGGCCTCCCCCTCCGGCAGCGCATCGACGAGCGAATAGAAGACATCCACCGGCACCGACAGGCGCGGCTCAAAGCAATCGAGCACGCCGGTGTGGTGGCCCACGGCGAGCGTGTAGTACAGCACGTCGCAGGCCTCCTGGGGAACGTCTTCCTCGGTCTCCACAAACTTACGCGTGAGCTCGTAGAAGACCACCTGGTCGGGTGCGTGGCCCAGACAGGGGTCGGCGACGCCCTCGGCGGCCTCGTCGCTTGCGCGCGAGGCATCGCCAAAGGAGCCGCCGAGCATACCGGGGCCCGCAAAGTAACCAGAGCGGTCCGTGAGCTCCATCTAGTGACCTCCGGCCAGCACCAGATCCTGCAGCGCCGAGTACACCTCGACGCGGCGCGGATCGTCCTGCTTGTCGATGAGCAGCGCCATGGCACCTCGGATATCACCCTTGGGCGCGCCCTCGAGCGTATCCATAAACTCGTTGGCCAGGTCGCGGCCGTAACGGTAGCCGCTCATGGCGCGAGCCTCGCGCTCGATGGCAACGCGCAGCTTGTACGGCACGCCGGGGTGCAGGATATCGGCCTGCTCGCCGGCGGCCTCCACCGTGGTCTCGGCATGGAGCTTTTGGTCCAGCAGACCGAGCGCCATGGCAAAGCCGTAGACGGTCTGCGCGGGGCTGGGCGGGCAGCCGGGGATGTAGACATCGACCGGCAGAATCTTATCCGTGCCGCCCCAGACGCAGTAGTTGTCGTAGAAGATGCCGCCGGTGCAGCCGCACGCGCCATAGGACACCACGATCTTGGGATCGGGTGCGGCCTCAAAGGCGCGCAGGGCCGGCATGTGCATGGCACGCGTCACGGCACCGGTGTACAGCAGCACATCGGCGTGACGGGGCGAAGGCACGACCTTGATGCCAAAGCGCTCGACGTCGAAGACGGGCGTGATGGAACCGAAGATCTCGATTTCGCAGCCGTTGCAGCCGCCGCAGTCAACGCGGTAGACGTACACCGAGCGCTTGATCTTCTTAAGAAGGGTCGCCTTGGCCTTCTCGATGCTCTCGTCGAGCTCGATCTTGGTCGGGCGGTACTGAAGCCGCTCGGGCAAAAGCGTGGGTTCGGCCATGGTTACTCCTCCTTCGTTTCAAAATCCATGATGATGCCCTCGACCGGCGCCGGACCGGCGGGAATCTCGGGCGCATCGGGGTTAAGCTCGCGGTCGATATACTCCGGGTTCACACCGTGGCCGCCCAGATACTCCATGCCGGGGCCCTGGGGCTCACCGGACGCAAGCGTCTCGTTGGCAGCCATGCCGTGCGCGTTGCCGGTCTTTACGGCCGAGGCGGCGCGCAGGGCGTCGAGCTCGCGCTTGCACTCCTGGCACATACCGACGGTACGGGCGGCCTGCTCGGCCTCCATG
>CABUQY010000051.1 GCA_902493915.1 uncultured Collinsella sp. | reverse complement strand
TTGGCGTTGATGGCCTTGACGACAGAGCCCTCCTCGTTTGCGGCAGTCGCAAAGACCTTGAACTTGGAGTTGGCAAAGATGTCGGTCAGGTCGACCAGGTGCATGCCATAGCGGGTATCGGGCTTGTCGGAGCCATAGGTGTCCATGGCATCCCAGTAGTTCATGCGACGCAGCGGCGTGGGCATCTCGACACCCATGCGGCCGAAGGCATCGGCAAGAACCTCTTCGAGCGCGCTCATGACGTCGTTCTGGTCCACGAAGGACATCTCGATATCGACCTGGGTGAACTCGGGCTGACGGTCGGCGCGCAGGTCCTCGTCGCGGAAGCACTTGGCAACCTGGTAGTAGCGCTCGACGCCACCGACCATGAGCAGCTGCTTCAGGAGCTGCGGGGACTGCGGCAGCGCGTAGAAGTTACCCGGCTGAATACGGCTGGGAACGATGAAGTCGCGGGCACCCTCGGGCGTGGACTTAAACAGGGAGGGCGTCTCGACCTCCATGAACTCACGGTTGTGCAGCGCCTCGCGAATGGCAAAGGTAAAGTCGGAGCGCAGCTTGAGGTTGGCCATCATCTCGGGACGACGGAGGTCCAGATAGCGATAGCGCAGGCGGGTGTCCTCGCTCGTCTCGATGCCGTCCTCGATCTGGAACGGCGGGGTGACGGACGTGTTGAGCACTTCGGCGTGGTCGGTCAGGACCTCGATCTCGCCGGTCGCGAGCTTAGTGTTGGTGGTCTCCTCGCCACGGGCGCGCACGACGCCGTGGATCTTGATGGGCCACTCAGGACGCATGGTCTCGGCAATCTTAAAGGCATCGCCGTCGGAGTGCTCGGGGTCGAAAGTGAGCTGCGTGATGCCCTCGCGGTCGCGAAGGTCGCAGAAAATAAGGCCGCCGTGGTCGCGACGACGGCTCACCCAACCGGTGAGGGTGACCTCTTCGCCCACGTTCTCGAAGCGAAGCTCGCCGCAGGTACGGGTGTGCATGGAATGCTCATCGATGGGACGGGTCTGGCTCATACCAGTGATCCTCCTTTATGGATCTGTGCCGCCCCGTGTCGTTCCGGGCGGCGTCGTACAGATTTGCCCAGCCTGCGTAAACCGCGCAGCCGGACATGGCGTTCTATCTTATCGCACCCACGTCGATGTACCGCGAAAAAGTAACTCTTGCCCAAAGACTTGACGGAGACGAAACAATTGACGCACCGTGGCCGTCGCCAAGGCGCGCGGCGTGCGACAATGTGCCCCAATACAACTGCACTCGGAAAGGCCCGCCATGACTGCACGCCTCATCGTTATGGATATCGACTCCACGCTCATCAACCAGGAGGTCATCGACCTGTTGGGCGAGGAAGCCGGCGTAGGCGAGCAAGTTGCACAGATCACCGAACGCGCCATGCGCGGCGAGCTCGACTTTAAGCAGGCGCTCGAGGAGCGCGTGGGGCTGCTTGCCGGCTTGAACGAGAGCGTGTTCGAGCGCACCTTTGCGCGCGTGACGTTTACCCCCGGCGCGCTGGAGCTTGTGCGCTCGGCGCACAGCAAGGGCTGGAAGGTCGGCGTGGTAAGCGGCGGCTTTCACGAGGTCGCCGATAAGATCGTGGCCGCCGCGGGCATCGACTTTTGCCTGGCTAACCGCCTGGAGGTCGTGGACGGCAAGCTCACCGGTAAGTTGGCGGCAGACATTGTAACCAAGGAGTCCAAGCTCATCCAGCTGCTGGATTGGGCGGTTGAGTGTGGCGTCGATATGGCACACACCGTGGCAATCGGCGACGGCGCCAACGACATCCCCATGATTCAGGCCGCGGGCACGGGCATCGCGTTTTGCGCCAAGCCCAAGACGCGCGAGGCAGCCCCGTTTACCATCGACGAACGCAACCTGATGCTCGCCATGGACATCATCCTGCGTGACTAGTCGATCCGTCTAACAATTGAATCAGTCTGTCCTATAGTTTCCGAACAATTTTGTCTTAGTGTTCGGAAACATACCCTTTGAGTGCTAGACTTTGCGCCGTCGAAGGGAACATATATGGATAAGCAAGATCTTGAGCAGTTGCTGAGCGATGTTGCCGGCGGAGCAGTCGCCCCGGCAGTCGCCCTCACGCGCATCCAGACGGCTCCGACCGCCGATTTAGGCTTTGCGCAGCTCGATCTTTCGCGCGGAGTGCGCCAGGGAGCCGGCGAGGTTGTCTACGGTGCCGGTAAAACCGCCGAGCAAATTGCCGCCATTATCAAAGCATTACTTGATGCCGGCCAGGAGCGCATCCTGGTCACACGCTTGGATGCCGAAAAAGCCGCGCGCACCGCTGAGCTTCTCGGCAACGACATCGACCTGGGATATATCCCGGACGCCCAGCTCGCCTTGGTGGGTGGCAAGCCCTCCCCCACCGGCAACGGACGCATCGTCGTCGCCTGCGCCGGCACGAGCGACCTGCCCGTCGCCGAAGAGGCGGCACTGACGGCCGAGTTCTACGGCAACGAGGTCGACCGCCTCTACGACGTAGGTGTCGCCGGCCTGCACCGCCTGCTCGCACATGCCGAGGAACTTGCCCAGGCACAGGTGGTCATCACCATCGCCGGCATGGAGGGCGCTCTGGCGAGCGTCGTCGGCGGTCTGGTGAGCTGTCCGGTCATCGCCGTTCCCACCAGCGTGGGCTACGGCGCGAACTTTGGTGGCGTAGCCGCGCTGCTCGCCATGCTCAACTCCTGCGCCAGCGGCGTTTCGGTCGTCAATATCGACAACGGCTTTGGTGCCGCCTACCAAGCAAGTCTTATCAATCATCTGAGCGCCGGCGCGTCCTGCGCCCGCTAAGGAGCATTTCATGTCCAACCATCAGCACACGCTTATCATCGACGGCACCTCGGGCATCAGCGGCGACATGACCGTCGCGGCCCTGCTCGACCTGGGCGCCAGCGAGGAACATCTGCGCGAGCAGCTCGCCACGCTTCCGGTCGGCGGCTTTGAGATTGCCGTTACGCGCGCAAACAAGCATGGCATCGACGCCTGCGACTTTGACGTTCAGCTGGCAGAGGAGCTCGAGAACCACGATCACGATATGGCCTGGCTCTACGGCAACGAAGCAGCCGTCGAGCACACGCACGAGCATGGGCACCACCATCATGACCATGGCGAGCACGAACACGAGCACTGCCACGAGCATGACCATGAGGCCCACGGCCATGGTCACGAGGGTCACCATCACGCCCACCGCCATCACCACCGCTCTTTGGCCGATGTCACGACGATCATTGATGGCTCGCAGCTAAGCGATGGCGCCAAGCGTCGCGCCCTCGCCATTTTTTCCGTACTCGCCGCCGCCGAGGCCAAGGCTCACGGCAAAACGCCCGAGACCGTCATGTTCCACGAGGTAGGCGCCGTCGATTCCATCGTCGACGTCTGCTCTGTCGCCATCTGCCTCGATGACCTGGGCATTGAGGACATCGTTGTCGAGTCGCTCTCCGAGGGCCACGGAACCATCCGCTGTGCCCACGGTCTCATGCCCATTCCCGTCCCCGCTGTCGTCAACCTATGCCAGGCGGGCAATATCGCCCTCACGCCCGCACCGGTCGCCGGCGAGCTCGTGACGCCCACGGGCGCCGCCATCGTTACCGCGCTGCGTACATCCGAGCACCTGCCGGCCCGCTACCGCATCGAGGCCGTCGGCTACGGCGCCGGCAAGCGCCCCTACGAGGGTTGCTCCGGCACGCTCCGTTGTCTGCTCGTTCACGTGGATGCATAGCCATGGATGCCCGCAAAGAAAAAAGCCGCGCCGCCATCGTCGCGGCATTCTCTGAGCTCCTGCGCGAGGAAGACTACAACAAGATCACCGTCGGTGACATCATCGCTCGCGCCCATGTGGGTCGGGCCACGTTCTACGGCCTCTTCAAGAGCAAAGACGACCTACTCGCCGCGCTCGTGAGCGATATCTGCGCCCACGCCCTCGACGATGACGGTACGCCCCTCGACGACCCACTCGTACAGGTCGAGCATATCCTCAACAACCTCTGGGAGCGTCGTCAGGGCGTACGCGCCCTCGTAGCCGGCGCCGGCTCACGCGTCTTCGCCGACTGTCTCCGCAAGACCATCATGTCGCGCGCGGCCGAGACCGTCCCCGCCGACCCCACAGGCCCCGCCGGCAGCATGGACCGCAGCTTCTTACTACACCACATAGCCTCAAGCTTCGTAGCCACCGTCCAATGGTGGGCCTGGCACAACTTCCAAGCAGACAAAGCCGACGTAGCCAAAGACTACCTCTCAGCCATCAAGCCCCTCTTCGGCTAGACAGAACCCTCATCCCAAAACCCCGCCCCACCAAAAGCGTAACCCATCCCAAAGTGTCAACAACAGCCCAACGCCCCTATCAGCAATAAGCCCCTCCCCTCCAAATTCAGATATATATGTTGGGTTGCTTGCTCGAGCGCAGCAAAGATCCCGCAGCTGTCCGCATGGGGCAACTTCCCAGCGCATTCCGCAGGACGAAAGAACCCCCGCCGCACGAAGTGCGCAGCGGGGGTTCTTTCATGTCCGAGGACGCGCTGGGAAGTTACCCCATGCGGCCAGCGAACAACTATGTAGCCTCAGACTAGAACATGCCCAAGAAACCATGCACAAACAGCGCGGCCAGAGCAGCACCGATAAACGGAGCGATGCCAGGAACAAGCAGGCCGTACTTCCAGTTGTTGTCGGCCTTGTTCTTAATCGGCAGCACCTGATAGGCCATGCGAGGACCAAGGTCACGAGCCTGGTTCATGGCGAAGCCGGTGATGCCGCCCATGCCCATGCCAACGGCCCAAACGATTAGGCCGACGCAGATGGCGAGCATCAGAACGTTCTCGCCGGCGCGGCTAGCGGCAGCAAGGATGGCGCTGATGAACACGAAGGTGCAGATAGCCTCGCAGAAGAAGTTGCGGGCATAGTTGGTACCCTCGGTAGTGGGGTTAGTCGAGAAGATATTGCGCTGGGCAATGGGGTCGACAACGCCCTCGGAAGCCTTGAACTCATCGGCATACATAAACCAAGCGATTACGGCGCCCACAAAGCCGCCGAGCATATCGGCGAGCATAAAGGGGACGCAGTTGCCCCACGGCAGCAGGCCGACGATGCACTGGGCAAGCACCATGGCGGGGTTCATGCACACGGCGCCGCCAAAGACAAACAGGCAGACCGAAATGCCAAAAGACCAGGTGGTAATGGCAAACATGTGGCCAGAGCCCTGATACTTGGTGCCCTTGAGCACGGTATCGCAGTGCACGCCCACGCCAAAGACGATCATGAGGGCCGTTGCGCCGAATTCGCACAGAAGTTTGGTAAGCATAAAACCTTATCTTTCTTGTCGGTTATAAACGATTCGTTTGAGCCGTGCGCTAGTGCTGCGCGACGACAACACCCAGGCCGTCGGGGATGACGGCGACCTTGGCGTCGGCACCCTTCATCTCAAAGGCGAGCTTGAGCGCGTCCTCGATGGTGTTGACCGGCGTCATGTGCATATCCTTAAGCATCTGGTGATCGCACAGATCGGTAACCATGATCACAGGGTGATGTGCCAGGATGCGGGCAAAGATCTGGCTCGTCCACTGGTCGGGCAGGGTCTCGTCCTTGGGACGGTCGATGCAGGCGCGCTCAAACTCTGCCGGATCGTTGTCGGCGATGTTGTGATAGAAGCCCTCGCCACCGTGACCGTCGGCACAGCCGGCGACGTCGATGATCACACCACCCTCGGGAAGCGTAGCCTCGGCAGAGCACATGCCCTTCACGGCCTGGTAGATGTTCTGGTCGAGCGGGTAGCCGCCGTTGGTGGTGATGGCAATCTCGCACTCAACGGGCTCAACGCCGGCAAGGCTCTTCACGAACTCACAGCCGGCCTCGTGCGCCTTGTGAATGTCGCCGGCAAAGGAGCCGATGACCTCGTGCTTGCCGTTGAGCACCACGTTAAGCACAAAGGCAAGGTGAGCCATCTCGGCGGCAGCAAACATATCCTCGCTTACGTGGTTGTGGCACAGGTTGCCGGCACGCGAGTGGGAATCATTCACAAACTGACCGTTGTGGTTGTACATGATGGTCTTGTAGCTGGCGATGCCAGGCAGGACGGACTTGCGGCTACCAGAGAAACCGGCAAAGAAGTGCGGCTCAATAAAGCCCTCGGCAAGCAGCAGATCGCAATCGGCGGCAATCTTGTTGATGATGCACTCGCCGCCAGAAGGCAGGGTGCCGATCTTCTTCATCATGCTGTCGTCGGTCGCGACGTGCATGACGATCTCCTCGCTGGCGACGATCTCCTCGCCATACTTGTTAACAAGCTCCTCGTGCGTCGAGGGGCGGTGCATACCAGTCGCAACCAGAATACGAACGCGAGCCTCAGGCGCTGCAGTATGGATGTGATGCAGCAGAATAGGCATCGTCACACGCGAAGGAACCGGACGCGTATGGTCAGAACTGATGATAACGATATCCTTCTTGCCAGCACAAAGCTCCTCGAGCGAAGGCGAGGCATAAGGATTAGCAAGCGACTCTTCTACCAGCTCTTGCTGCGTTTTCGTAGTCTCAAACTCGTTTTGATGACCCTCCATCACACCTGCGAAGTTCTTGTCCTCAAGCTCCAGATGCAACGTCTTGTGGTCAAACGGCAATTCACATTCAAACAACGACGAGCGCCCTCTTCCTTTCATCTAACACACTAGATAAACCGTAGGAAGGATACGCCGCTCATCGAAAAACACCACCGTCCACCGACTCATTAACACAACGTTCATATTTGACCCACAACAAAACGGCCACGATCCCAAACGGGACCGCGGCCGCCTGTCAAAGGCACTATAGACAGGATGACTTACGCAGCGCCGAGACAAACATCAATCCTGTGGCATGCGCGTGTAAGCCATCTTGCATAAATACGTCAATAAACTGCATAGAATGACGTATGGGTTTCGAACCGTAACAGGGTAGCACCCTCCGGAGCGTGCATTTTTGCGAGTATTCAGCATCGCGAGATAAATCTATGGGGCTAAAAGCCTATCGAAAGCTAAGAAGCCTCCATGGCTCTTACCTTCTAGGCAGCATGCGGTAAGAAACCATCCATATTTGAACATAGCCAAGGCCCAATTGGCGCGCAAAGGCATCAACAAAGACCGCAAACGCCACCTATGGTCCTATACATCAATCATTGGCTGCTGAAAACTCCGTTTTTTGCACGTCGCCCCAAGCACCACCCTCACCCAGCGGCTGATCCGCCGTAAACCGAGGACGAAAGGACCCGATGGGTTTCCCTCTGAATGCACTCCGCAGCACGAAGCCCCTTCCAAACGCGCGAAGCGCGCCATTAATTCCCCCAGCCAGTAATCCGCCGAAGACCGGACATCGCAGGGCCCGCCATTAGTTTACTTTTAGGCACACTCCGCAGGACGCAAGAAGCCCTCGCCGCACTCCACATTAAGCGCGAAGCGCGCCATTCTTCTCCTCAGCTTTAATCCCCGAAGACCGAGGACGAAGGGACCCGACGGGTTTCCCTCTGAATGCATTCCGCAGCACGAAGCCCCCTTATCCGCAGCTCCAGAGGAGCAGGATAAGGGGGCTTCAAGTGCGAGGACGCATTCAGAGGGAAACCCGTCGGGTCCCGGTGAGAGCCACAGGACTATCGATTACCCCGTGTTCTGCAGTCCTGCCGAGACGCCGGTCACAGTCGAAAGAATCAGGCTCATGTACTCGGCCTTCTTCTCCTCGGCCATCTCGTCCTGGTTCATACGCACCTCGCGAAGGGCACGGACCTGGGCGATGGACAGAGCGTCGACGTAGGGATTACGCACGCGAACGGCGCAGCCGAGCACGCGACGGCGCTGCAGCGGCCACTCATCACCGACGATGGCAAGGACCCACTTACGGGTGAGCTGCATCTCGGTAAAGACCTTCTCGGACAGATCCCGGCGATCGCCCAGGTGCAGATACATCTTGGCGATGCGCTGATCGGTCTTAGCGATCGACATCTCGATGTTGTCGATAAAGGTGCGGAAGAACGGCCACTCCTGGTAGGCAGCCTTGAGCTGGTCAAGATCGCCCAGCTGCTCGCAGGCGGTGCCCAGGCCGTACCAAGCGGCCAGGTTAATGCGCGCCTGGCTCCAGCTGAAGATCCACGGAATGGTACGCAGGTCATCGAGCGACTTGGCGCCCAGGCCGCGCTTGGCGGGACGCGAGCCGATCGGCAGCAGACCGACCTCGGTCAGCGGCGTCACGGTCGAGAACCATGGCGTAAAGTCCTCGGTGTTCAGCAGGTCCAGATAGCGCTCGTGGCTTGCGGTGTTGAGCTTCTCGGCCATATCCCAGAACTTCTGCGTGGTCTCGGTGTTGGTCTTCTCGACACTCGGGGCCGACTGCAAAAGCGTTGCGGCAGCAACGGACTCAACATGGCGCTGAGCCAGCGTGCGGTTGCCGTAACGGGCAAAGATGACCTCGCCCTGCTCGGTGAGCTTAAAGAAGCAGTTGACCGAACCCTTGGGCTGCGCCAGCACGGCCTTGTTGGCCGGGCCGCCACCACGGCCCACGGCACCGCCGCGACCGTGCATGAGCACCAGGTCGATATCGTTCTTCTCGGCCCACTTGGCGATGCGCTCCTGCGCGGAGTGCAGCGCGAGCATGGCCGTGGTAGGACCGGCGTCCTTGGAGGAGTCGGAATAGCCCAGCATGACCTCCATGCGGCGGTTGGTCTGGGCAAGGCGCTTTTGCACCACGGGCAGCGTAAGCATCTGGTCGAGCACGTCGATGCAGCCCTCGAGGTCCTCGAGCTGCTCGAACAGCGGGATCACGTCGAGCTCGGGGACATCCTCCTCGTGTGCAAAGGACAGGTGGGCAAGCTCAAAGACGTCGGCCACATGCTGGGCGCTCTTGGTGAACGAGATGATGTAGCGGTGCGCCATCTTCTTGCCGTAGCGCTTTTGGATGGAGCCGATAGCGCGGAAGGTATCGATGACCTCGCGCGTCATGGGCTGCAGGTCGCCATGGATACCGTTCTCGTGGATATCCTTGAGGGCGCGGGCGTGCACCACGGAGTGCTGACGGAACTCCATCTCGACCATATGGAAGCCGAAGGACTCGACCTGCCAGATGATGGTTTGGACCGGACCGTAGGCGGCACGGACGGCACCGCAGGCAGCAAGCGAACGCTGGACGACGCGCAGGTCATCCAGGAACTCGTCGGCGCTGTGGTACATGGTGTCGGTGATGCGGCGCACGGTGGCGTTCAGGCGGTCGGCCATGACGAGCATGACGGCGCGATGCGGCTCGTGCTCGGAGATCAGCTCGGCGCGGGCCGTGTACCGAGGGCTCATCTCGACCTGATGGTTCCACAGGTTAATGAGCTCGGCCGACGGCTTGCTGTAGGTAGCCTCGAGCGTGAGGTTGCGGCCGATGTGGCGGCACTTGTCCTCGAGCTTGAGCACCATGTGCGTAAAGTACTTGGCGGCGACCTCACGGCTCACCTTGGCGGTGACGTTGGGGTTACCGTCGCGGTCGGAACCGATCCAGCTGCCGGGATGGAAGAACGCCGGGCACAGCGGCGGCACAGTACCGGCCTTGTCGCCCAGCACCCAATCGTCAAAACGACGATAGATAACGGGGATAACGTCGAACAGCGTGTTATCGAAGATGTCGATGATGGTATCGGCTTCCTCGACCGGCGTGGGCTTCTTGAGCGCGATGGGGCTCGTACGCACCAGGGCGTCGATCTCCTGCAGCATATGGCGCTCGTTCTCCACCAGGTCGGAGCCGCCCAGACGCGGACGCTCCTCCAGCAGGTTGGAGATACGGCGGATCTTGCCCTCGACGGCCTTACGACGGGCCTCGGTGGGATGTGCGGTAAAGACAGGGTGGAACTCGAGCTTGTCGAGCAGCTCGTTGGCACCCTCGACACCCAGCTCATTCACCAGCTGGTGATAGGCAACGGTAAGCTCGTTGGCAGGATCGACCTCGGTATCGGTCGACGCACCGGCCTCGCGCTCGCGCAGCTGCGCCACACGGTAGTTCTCCTCCGACAGGTTTGCCAGATGGAAAAAGCTCGTAAAGGCGCGGACAATGACCTGCTGCTTATCGAGCGGCAGGCTGTCGATCAAATCGACGACCTCACGAAATGCCACGGCAGTGGGCTCGTCGGCGGTGGGCACGCCCTGCTCGTCGACGGCTTCGTCGGCAGCGCAGGTACCGGGGTTGCCGGCATTGACCACAATCTCGGCTGTCAAAATCTTGTCGAACAGGTCCGCGATCTCGGGATCATACTCGCTAAGCACACGGCGCTCCAGGCGCAAGAACAGCGCCAGATTGTCGCGCAGCTCCTCGGGGATCTCGATCTCGGCGAGACGCTCCCTGGACTCGGCATTCGAGCCGATTCGGTTAACGAGGCGGTTGACCACGGCAGCGACGCGCGCCGCGGCTTCGGGTACAGACTGGTTGCTTAGGTTCTCAGCCACGTTTCCTCCCATTCCTCCTTCTATGCACGTAACATGCGGTATTCATTATAGGCGCTTGAGAAATACTTTCGACACTGATTGCGCTTTACCACACAAAAGTATTTTCTGCATTGCAAAGGTTTTTGCCCTAAATGGTCGTATTTCTCGGTGGGCGGCATACGTAAACGGGGGCATTCCGCATAAAAGCGAAACACCCCCGTAACAATAGCTCGTCGCGAGCGGGACATGTTAGCGGGTCCGCAGCTCAAAAATCATGCGCTACAGACGCTCGCGAACCGCCTCGACGACGTTGGCCAGATCGACGAGAACCTCGTCATGGCTCTGCATGTCGCGCACCTTGACCTTGCCGGCGGCAAGCTCGTCGCCGCCCAGGACCAGGATGAGCTTGGCGCCTACCTTATCGGCCTGCTTAAACTGGGCCTTGAGCGAACGGCCCTGATAGTCGGCCTCGGTCACAATCCCTGCGGCGCGAAGCTCCTGCGTAATGGTAAAGACGTTCTGACGCAGCTCCTTGCCGGCATTGGCGACGTAGACGCACGGGACCTCCTCGGCACCCAGGTCGCTGCCAAAGGCCTGCAGGGCCAGCAGGGCGCGCTCAAAACCGACGGCGAAGCCGACGCCTGCCGTGGGCTTGCCGCCCTCGAGCTCGACGAGACCATCGTAGCGGCCGCCGCCGCCGATGGAGCCGACGCCGGCGCCAGGGGCCTCGACCTCAAAGACAGTACGGGTGTAGTAGTCCAGGCCGCGCACCAAGGTGGGATCCTCGACATACTCGATACCGGCGGCATCCAGATAGCGCTTGACTTGCTCGTAGTGCTCGCGGCACTCATCGCACAGGTTGTCACCCATCAGCGGAGCCTCGGCCATGATCTCGCGGCAGTGGTCGTTCTTGCAGTCAAAGGCACGCAGCGGGTTGAGCTCGGCGCGCTCGCGGCACTCATCGCACATCTCGTCTGCGTGATCGAGGATAAACTGCTTGACTTGCTCGCGGTAAGCCGGACGGCACTGAGCGTCGCCCATCGAGTTAATGAGCAGACGAAGCTTGGAAAGATCGAAGCCCAGGCGCTTGTAAAACTCCATGAGCATGATGATGCACTCGGCGTCTGCCGCCGGATCGGGAGCGCCGAGCCACTCGATGCCCACCTGGTGGAACTGGCGCAGGCGGCCCTTCTGGGGACGCTCGCCGCGGAACATGGCCTCGGCGTAGTACGCCTTAAACGGCGTGGAGCCCTGGGGCACCAGATTGTTCTCGACGACAGCGCGCACCACGCCGGCCGTGCCCTCGGGGCGAAGCGCCAGGCGCTGCTTGGGCTTGAGTTTGGTGTCGGTGCCCTCGGTAAAGACGCGCTCCAGGTTGGCACCGCTGAACACGCGGAACATTTCCTTGCGCACGACGTCGGTCGACTGGCCGATACCGTGGACAAACACGTCCACCTGCTCGATCGCGGGCGTCTCGATGGGTTTAAAACCAAACGGCTCGAACACGCCGGCCGCAATCTGCTGCATCTTTTGCCAGGCGCGCATCTCGGCGCCGATAAGGTCGCGGGTTCCCTCCGCCTTCTGTGCCTGCATGGGCAAACACCTTTCTTTTGTATCGCGTCATAGGTAACGGTCATTATACGGCACAAATACAAACAGCGGCGGCGCGTCTGACCGAACGAGGGTATGGG
>CABUQY010000050.1 GCA_902493915.1 uncultured Collinsella sp. | reverse complement strand
GTCCGTGGGCTACCGTCTTGATGCGGCCCATAACGATGGACTTGAGGTGCAAGAACTCGACGCGCATGCTCTGGTAGACCTCGAGCGCGACGCGTGCCGGATCGGCACCGTGTGCGACCAGACGCGAGGCGGCATGGAACGCGGCGGCATCGGCGTTTTGATACTGAAAACGACCGGTATCGGTAACCAGGCCGCACAGCAGACAGGTCGCGATGTTGTCACGTGCGACAATGCCGCAATTGTCCAAGAAACGATCGATGATCATGGCGCAGGCCGCGGCATCGATGCACCTCAGACTCAGCTCGGCAAACTCCTCGCGCGCCGGATGGTGGTCGAAGCACACCACGTGCGACGAGCGGCGGAGCACCTCGGCGGAGTTGTTCAGGCGCTCGACAACCGGCACGTCCACCGAAATGAACAGGTCCGGGTTGCCGGTATACGTAGATGCCGGCACCAGGCGATCGGAGCCCTCCATAAAGCGGTAGATGCGCGGAACCGGGTCATCGTCTGCCAGCAGCAGCGCAATGTCCTTGTTGGGGAAAAACTTCATGAGCGAAAGACCCAGACCCAACACGGAGCCCAAGGCATCGCCATCGGGAGACGTATGTCCCGAAATCGCAATGGAGGACGCACCCTCGATGAGTTCGAGGATGCGTCGCTGAATATCTGCAGACTCGCACGAGGCGAGGTCGGCGGAATTAGTCATCTAAAGCTGCCTCCTGGGCGGCATCCGCTACGGGATAGCCGTCCTCGTCCTTTTCGATCGCGAGCGTGGCGGGAACGTTTTCCAGCGCACGCGTGATGCGCTCGGCCTCATCGGTCGAGCGATCGATGCGAAAATCGAGCTCGGGCGTGACGCGCCAATCGAGCGAGCGGGCCAACAGGCTACGAATACGGCCCTTGGCGCTCGCGAGCGCCTCCATGACCTCGTCGTAGCGGCTCGCATCGCACGACACGTACACACGCGCGAACGAACGGTCCACCGCGACCTCGACCGCGGTCAGGGTGACCAGGTCGAGACGCGGATCGGAAACCTCAAAGAGCAGGATATAACCGAGCTTCTCGCGAAGCTGCTCGCCCAGACGGCGGGTTGCCTGCGTTTGCTTCATAGCGCTACCCCCTACTCGGTACGGGCAACCTGGTCGATGCGGTAACCCTCGATCTGGTCGCCGGGCTTGATGTCCTGGAAGTTCTCCAGGCCAATGCCGCCCTCGGAACCGCTCTTGAGGCTCTTGGCCTCGTCCTTGTAGTGGCGCATCGAGGCGATCTTGCCGTTGAAGACCACGATGCCGTCGCGCACCAGGCGCACAGAATCGGTCGCGGCGATCTCGCCCTCTTCGACGCGGACACCGGCGGCGATACCAACCTTGGGCACCTTGAAGGTGTCCAGGACGGTCGCGGTACCCGTGGAGACCTCGACCTCGGTGGGCTTGAGCATGCCGATACGGGCAGCGTCGAGCTCCTCGAGGCACTTGTAGATAACGTCGTAGCAACGGATCTCGACGCCCTCGCGCTCGGCAGCGGAGCGGGCCTTACCGTCGGGACGGACGCCAAAGCCGATGATGATGGCGTTGGAGGCGTCGGCCAGGACGACGTCGGTCTCGTTGATGGCACCGACCGCGGAGTGGATCGTGTTGATGCGCACCTCGGACTGGTCCATCTTGTCGAGCGAGTCCTGAAGGGCCTCGATGGAACCCTGGACGTCGGCCTTGATGATCAGGTTAAGCTCCTTGACCTCGGCGTCGGCGATGGTCTCGAAGAGGTTCTCGAGCGTGACGTGCTTCACGCGGCTCTGCTCCTCGATACGGGCCTTGAGCGAACGCTCATCGGCAAGGGCGCGAGCCTCGCGCTCGTCCTCGAACACGCGGAACTCATCGCCGGCGTTGGGGACGGACTGCAGGCCCAGGATCTCGACGGCGTCGGAGGGACCGGCCTCAGTGACGGCGTTGCCCTTGGGGTCGAGCATGGCGCGGACGCGGCCATAGGTGAGGCCGGCGACCAGCGTGTCGCCCACATGCAGGGTACCGCGGGTCACGAGCATGGTGGCAACCGAGCCGCGGCCCTTGTCGAGCTTAGCCTCGAGGACGTTGCCCGAAGCGAAGGTATCGGGGTTGGCCTTGAGCTCGAGCACGTCGGCCTGGAGCAGCACAGTCTCCAGAAGGTCGTCGATACCGATCTTCTGCTTGGCCGAGATGTTGACGAACATGTTCTGTCCGCCCCACTCCTCGGGGATGACGCCGTACTCGGTGAGCTCCTGGCGCACGCGGTCGGGGTTGGCGCCCGGCTTATCGATCTTGTTGACGGCGACGACGATGGGAACGCCGGCGGCCTTGGCGTGGTTGATCGACTCGATAGTCTGAGGCATGACGCCGTCGTCGGCAGCCACGATCAGAATGACGATGTCGGTCACCTTGGCGCCGCGGGCACGCATGGCCGTAAAGGTGGCGTGGCCCGGGGTATCGATGAAGGTGATCTTGCGGTCGTTAATCATGACCTGCGAAGCGCCGATGGCCTGCGTAATGCCGCCCGCCTCGCCGGCAGCGACGCCGGTGTGACGGATGGCGTCGAGCAGCGACGTCTTGCCGTGGTCGACGTGGCCCATGACGGTGACGACCGGGGCGCGCGGCTTGAGGTCGGCGGGATCGTCGTAGAACGAGAAGGTGTTCTCCTCCTCGGGGGTGATGATTTTGATCTGACGGCCCAGGTCGTCGGCGACGAGCTCAACGAGGTCATCGGACATGGACTGCGTCATGGTGAGCGGCGTGCCCAGCAGGAACAGGCGCTTGATGATGTCGTTGGCCGGAACGTCGAGCGCCTCGGCGAGCTCCTGGACGGTAACGCCCTGGGAGACCTTGATGGCGTCGAGGTCCTCGGGGTTCACACCCTGGGCCAGCGCCTCCTCAATCTTGCGCTCCTCCTGAGCCTTTGCAGCCTCGCGCTCGCGCTTCTCCTTGCGCTTCTTGCGGCGACCGGTGGACTCGCGAGAGGCCTCCTCGACGGCGGCACGAGCCTCCTCGAGCACCTTCTCGCGGCTGTACTCCTCGGCCTCGCGCGCCATGCGGCTGTAGTGGTCCTCTTCGTTGTTGTGACCGCCCTTGCGCTTCTTGCCCTTGCCCTGCTTGTCGGGGTTGGGGAAGTCCATGCCGGCAGCGACGTTGTTGCTGGCGTTGGTGCGGTGGCTGTGCGGACGGTTCTCGGAGGCATTGCGATCGGAGTTGTTATCGGAGCCGTTGCGGTCGTTACGGCGGCCACCGCGACGGTCGTTGTTGCCGCCACGACGGTTGCCGCGCTCGGCGGCGCGCTCGGCCTTGGCCTTGTCCTCGGCGTCCTTCTTCTCCTTGAGCACGGTCTCCTGAGCGGCGATCTGGTCGAGCAGCGAACGGAAGCGCGAACCGGAGTCGGAAGCGGGGACGGCGCGACGCTGGGCCTCGCGGGCAGCCTCCTCCTTCTCGCGGGCAAGGCGCTCCTGCTCGGCCTTCTTCTTGGCCTCGGCCTCGGCGCGGGCGGCCTCCTCGGCAGCCTGGGCGGCGGCGAACTGGCGGCGCTCCTCCTCGCGAGCCTTCTCGGCAGCGATGCGCTCGCGCTCGGCCTCGGCGGCACGTGCGGCCTCCTCGGCGGCTGCGGCCTGCTCCTCGGCCTGCTTGGCGGCCTCGACTTCCTGGGCGCGGGCCTCGATCACCGAGGCGAGCTGCTTGCGGACCATGGCGACATAGGCGTCCTCCAGGGCGGAGGAAGCGGACTTAGCGGGAATCTTCATATCGGCGAGATGACCCATCAGTTCCTTGGAGGTCATGCCGAACTCTTTGGCCAGGGTGGACACACGGACTTTTGCCATATGACTTCACCTACCCTTTCTGGCACCTTGGGTGCCTAGAGACTGAACAAGCGTGGGAGATGCGCCGGGACCCGCCCGGCGCGACCGCGCGCTAGATCAGGTCCTCCGCATCATCGAAGGCGTCGGTGTCATGGACACCGCAGAAACGGGAGCCGGGACGAGCTTGGTTGCGGCACTGGATGCCGTCCTCGGACACATACTCGCAGCGGCGGACGTCCTCGTCCTCCTCGTCACCGATCAGGTCGGCGGCGGGCTCCTCGTGAACGGGAACGTTCTTGAGGATGTCGGCGGCAAGGGTCTCGGACTTGATATCGATGTGCCAGCCGGTCAGGCGCGCGGCGAGGCGGGCGTTCTGACCCTCCTTGCCAATGGCAAGCGACAGCTGGTCGTCGGGCACGATGACGCCGGCGTAGGCCTTCTCCTCGTCGATGAGGACGCGGGTGACCTTAGCGGGTGACAGGGCGTTGGCGACGTAGACGGCAGGATCGGCATCCCACAGGATGACGTCGACGCGCTCGCCGCGGAGCTCGCCCACGACAGCGCGAACACGGCTGCCCTTGGGGCCGACGCAGGCGCCCACGGGATCCAGACGGTCGTCGAGCGAGTGGACGGCGACCTTGGAGCGCTGGCCGGGCTCGCGGGCGATCGACTTGATCTGGACGGTGCCCTCATAGATCTCGGGCACCTCCTGCTCAAACAGACGACGCATGAGCTCGGGGTGGGTACGGGAGATGACAATCGGCGGACGGCTGTGCTCGCCGCGAACCGGCTGCAGGTTGGAGTTAGGGTCGCGAACGTCGATGATCACGGCCTTGATGTGCTGGTTGTGCAGGTAGCGCTCGCCCATCGGACGCTCGTTGCGCTCGTTCTCGTAACGGCGCTGGTCAAAGTGCGGAAGCTCGGCCTCGACGCCCTCGCGGATCTTGACGATCGTGAAGTCGGGCGTGGACTGAAGCACGGTACCGCTGATGAGGTCACCGATGCGGCCGGAGAACTCCTCGTAGATCTGCTCGCGGGCGGAGTTACGCACGATGGCGTTGATCTCGGCCTTGGCGTGCTGGGCGGCGATGCGGCTCGTGTTCTTGGGGGTGACGTCGATCTCCTCGAACTCGGTGAAGTTGCCCTCCTCGTCCATGGAATCGTCGATCGGCTCCAGGCGGTAGACGTAGATCTTGCCGGTGGTACGGTCGATGGTCACCTTGGCGCCCCACTCAAGATGCAGGATCTCGGCATAGCTCTTGGCGAGCGACTGCTCCAGGCGGTCGATCAGGTAGAGCTGGTCGATGTGCTTCTCCTGGCAAAGCTCCATCAGGGCGGACATCATGTCGGATGCTGCCATCTTACTTTCCTTCCTTCGCGGGCTTGAAGTCGTAGGTGGGCTTCAACTTGCACTTTTTAACATCAGAGAAATCGAGGGTGACAGACTCGCCGTCCTCGAGCTCGAGAGTCACGTTCGTCTCGGTGGCGGCGGCAATCTTACCGGCGTACTTACGACGGCCCTCGGTGGCGGTGGAGGTGAGCTCGCAGTTCTCGCCCACAAAGCGGGCAAAGTCACGCGGGCGGCGCAGCGGGCGCGCCATACCCGGGCTCGACACCTCAAGCGTATAGCTCGAAGAGATGGGGTCGAGCTCCTCAATCACATCGCCGACCCACTTGGTGTTGGCCGTGACGTCGTTGAGCGACAGGCTCTGACCCTCGGCACCCTCGATACGCACGCGCACGCAGGGGGCCTTGGTGGCACCCACGAGCTCGACGTCGACGATGTCGACATCGTGCTGGGGAGCGATGGCCTCGAGCGCGTCGATGATCGCCTGCTCGGTCTTGGTCTTGACCATTGCGGCACCTCCATCCATACAAAAAAGAAGCGGGGCCGAAACCCCACTTCTTTCAATTACAACTTCATTTGCAAGCAAACTATAGCAATACCTGCGCAAACGTGCAAGCGTGGTACAAATCCGCAGGTCAGCGTGCGCACAGCTTCTCCACAAGAAATAGATAATTGGGCGAGAACCACCACATGGCACTCCCTTAAAAGCCCCAAAACGGGCCATGCGTCCCAGCCCGTCAGGCAAATCGGGCCCCATGGGCATTCCGTAACTGAGTGTATATCGGCCAGACTAGTGCTAAGGGACATTCTGTAGCAAGAAAAACGACCCCTCATATTGCCCGCACGCCCTTCCAGAACCTCTACGGCAAGGAGGCACCCATGAAACGCCTAGGCACCCTCTGCATGACTGCGCTCGCCATCGCAACGTGCTCGTTGGCCCTCTTGGGCTGCGGCAACGCGAATGGCAAAACCGACACATGCGAACCGAACCCTGGCAGCACAAAAGCCATCGAGAAAACGACGCCATCGGAGAGCTTCGACAAAATAGACGAAGATATCGTCGATCCCCAGAGTCTGGGCCCCGAACCCCAAGAACAGTTCCCCATCGACCTTGAGGCAGACGAGAACGTCCATGTTACCTGCGTGGGCAAGGACACGGATGGCTACGGCGACGCCGCGCTCGTCTTTACGGTGACCAACAACACCGGTGTCGACATGATGTTTGGCGATGTGGACTCCCATGCCTACGTCAACGGCGTGGTCCGCGATGTGCGCATGCGCCAGCCAGTCGCCGCTGGAGAGGAAACGCGCGCCATGCTCACCTTTGTGGGCACCTTCGACGACCCGGACTTTGATGTGAACAACGACCTCAACGACATCTACCTCAACATTTGGATGTTCGAAGAGGCAACGGGCAACGTTTACTTTAGGGACCTGGTACACATCCCATAGAAGACGGTGCGACTCACTGGCTAAGCAGGGCACATAACGAAAAACGAGGGACGACCCAACCGGATCGCCCCTCGTCTTTTGTGCGTCAGTTAAGCGCGCAGTGCTTACTTGACCACCAGGTTGACCAGCTTGCCGGGCACGCAGATGGCCTTGACGACTGTCTTGCCCTCGAGCCACTTGGTGACGGCGGCCTCGGCGGCAGCCTGCATATCCTCATTGGAGGCATCGCGGGCAACGTCGACGCGGCCGCGGACCTTGCCGAGCACCTGGACCACGATCTGCACCGTGTCCTCAACGGACTCGGCCAGGTCGAACTCGGGCCAGGCGGCGGTGTAGGCGTTGCCCTCGCAGCCGAGGGCCTCGTGCCACAGCTCGTCGGCCCAAAACGGGCAGATGGGGGCAAGGACGCTCACGATATCCTTAGCCACGCCGTAGCACAGCGCCTTGTCGCGGGCGGTACCCTCAGTAGCATTGAGGTAGGCGCTCGCCGCGTTGACGAGCTCCATGACGGCCGAGATGGCGGTGTTGAACTGGCCGCGATCGAAGTCCTCGGTGCACTTGGCGATGGTGCGGTGACGCTCGCGATAGAGCTTCATCGCAACCTCGTCGAGCGCGGACTTGTCAAAGGCCACGTTGGCGTCGCCGGACTGGACGAGCTGCCAAACGATACGCCAGGCGCGCTTGATGAAGCGGTTGGCGCCCTCAACGGCCTTGGGATCCCAGTCGAAGTCCTTCTCGGGCGGGGCGATAAACAAGATTGCCAGACGCATGGTGTCCGCGCCGTAGGGCTCGATAACCGAGCTCGGGGGCACGACATTGCCCTTGGACTTGGACATGGTGTCGCCGTTCTCGTCCTTGACCATGCCCTGGCACAGCAGGTTAGTGAAGGGCTCGTCCACGCTCAGCAGGCCCAGGTCGCGCAGCGCCTTGGTAAAGAAGCGGCTGTAGAGCAGGTGCAGAATAGCGTGCTCGATGCCGCCGATGTAGTTATCGACGGGCATCCAACGGTCGGCGGCCTCGCGGGAGAAGGGCAGCTCGGTGTTGTGCGGATCGGTATAGCGCAGGTAATACCAGCTGGAGCAGGTGAAGGTATCCATGGTATCGGTCTCGCGCTTGGCCGGGCGGCCGCAGACCGGGCAGGTGGTCTCGTAGAACTCCTTGCACTCGGCGAGGGTCTCGCCTGCACCCAGGTCCAGGTTCTCGGGTAGCGTCACCGGCAGCTGATCCTCGGGCACGGGCACGATGCCGCAGTGCTCGCAGTGGATGGCCGGGATGGGGTTGCCCCAATAGCGCTGGCGGCTGATGAGCCAGTCGCGCAGACGGAACTCGACCTTGCGACGACCGCAGCCCATGGCCTCGAGGTCGGCCACGATCGCAGCCTCGCCCTCGGAGTGCTTGCCGCCGCGCATGCCAGTGTACTTGCCGGACTGGACGAGCGTGCCCTCGGCAGCGTGAGCGCAATCCCAGTCGACGGTCTCGGCATGGAAGGTATCGATGGTCTCGCCGCTGGCCTCGACGGCAGCGCGATCGTCGTCGTCCAGGATGATCGGCACGATCGGCAAGTCGTACTTGCGGGCAAACTCAAAGTCGCGCTGGTCGCCGCAGGGAACGGCCATGACGGCACCGGTGCCGTAGTCGGCAACAACGTAATCGGCGACCCACACGGGAACCTTCTCACCGTTGACGGGGTTCACCACATAGCGACCGGTAAAGGCACCGTGCTTCTCGAGAGTGCCCTGGGCACGCTCGACGGCGGAAATGTGCTTGGAGTCCTCGACGATCTTCATGACCGCGTCCTCGTACTCCGTGCCCTCGACGAGCTCGTGCAGACGGGCGTACTCGGGAGCCAGGACAAAGAAGGACACGCCAAAGAGCGTATCGGCGCGCGTGGTGAAGACGGTGATCTTGCCCTCGTCGCCCTCGATGGGCTCGCCGTCCTGGTCGCACAGGGTAAAGTCGACCTCGGCGCCCTCGGAGCGGCCGATCCAGTTAGCCTGCATCTGCTTGACGCGCTCGGGCCAGCCGGGGAGCTTCTCCAGGTCGTCGAGCAGCTCCTGGGAGTACTCGGTAATCTTAAAGTACCACTGCTCCAGGTCGCGCTTCTCGGGCTCGGTGCCGCAACGCCAGCACTTGCCCTCGGTGACCTGCTCGTTGGCCAGGACGGTCTTGCAGGTGGGGCACCAGTTGACCGGGTTCTTCTTGCGGTAGACCAGGCCGCGCTCCCACATCTTTTCAAAAATCCACTGGCCCCAGCGGTAATAGTCGGGGCTGCAGGTCTTGACCATGCGATCCAGATCGTAGGAGAAACCCATGCGCTTCATCGTGGCGAGCGCCTGATCCATGTTCTTATACGTCCAGGCGGCAGCCTGCGTGTTGTGCTTGATAGCGGCGTTCTCGGCAGGAAGGCCAAAGGCGTCAAAGCCGATGGGATGCAGCACGTCGTAGCCGCGCATGCGGGCCTGACGGGCCATGGCATCGCCGATAGTGTAGTTGCGCGCGTGGCCCATGTGGAGGTCTCCCGACGGATACGGGAACATCTCGAGCACGTACTTCTTGGGCTTGCTGTCGTCGGTGTCGACGGCAAAGAGGTTGGAATCCTCCCAGGCCTTCATCCACCGGGACTCAATGGCCTGCGCGTCGTAGACAGGAATCTCGTCCTTATGATCTGTGCAATCGCACATATCAGCTCCTTTAATCTTAGCTGGGGTCGGTCGGCTTAGCTTTGTTCGCTACTGCGGACAGTCCTGCGCAAGACGAAGAGCACATTAAGTGCTCTTCTTTGCGTGCGGAACTTGTAGCGAACAAAGCTAAGCCGACCGACCCTAAGGTTAACTTGACTGATGATAGCAAATACGACAAGCGAGATGCCTGCGACTTGCAGGCATCTCGCTTTATCTAAATAACGTGGTTGTGAATCAACCGCTAATTGTTACCCGCCCAAACATGATCGGGTTTTCCAAGTGCCGCAGATTGCCGTGAAAGAGGAGCGACGCGTACTTTGGTACGCGAGCGACGGTTTGAACGGCAAGGTGCGGTGCTTGGGAAAGCCGCTTAGCGGTAGCTGACGCTTTGCTGGGAGTCCTTGACGACAACGTCGTGGGCGCCGCCTTCGACGATCGAGGTCGAGCTTACCAGGGTCAGGCGCGCCTTTTCCTGGAGCTCGGGGATCGAGAGGGCACCGCAGTTGCACATCGTGGACTTGACCTTGTAGAGCGTGCCGCCCACGCCGTCCTTGAGGGAACCTGCGTAGGGAACGTAGGAGTCGACGCCCTCGACGAAGCTGAGCTTCGCGGCGCCGCCCAGGTCGTAACGCTGCCAGTTGCGGGCACGCGCAGAACCCTCGCCCCAGTACTCCTTCATGTACTGGCCGTTCACGTTGACGCGCTCGGTCGGGCTCTCGTCGAAGCGGGCGAAGTAGCGGCCCAGCATCATGAAGTCGGCACCCATGGCAAGGGCGAGCGTCATGTGGTAGTCGTAGACGATGCCGCCGTCGGAGCACACGGGCACGTAGACACCGGTCTCCTCGTAGTACTCGTCGCGAGCGCGGCAGACGTCGATCAGCGCGGTGGCCTGGCCACGGCCGATACCCTTGGTCTCACGGGTAATGCAGATGGAACCGCCGCCGATACCGACCTTAATGAAGTCGGCACCGCAGTCGGCCAGGAAGCGGAAGCCCTCGGCGTCGACGACGTTACCGGCACCGACCTTGACGGCCTCGCCGTAGTTGGCGCGAATCCACTCGATGGTGCGCTTCTGCCACTCGCTGAAGCCCTCGGAGGAGTCGATGCACAGAACGTCGGCACCGGCCTCGATGAGCAGCGGCACGCGCTCGGCATAGTCGCGGGTGTTGATACCGGCGCCGACCATGTAGCGCTTGTCGCCATCGAGCAGCTCGTTGGGGTTGGTCTTGTGGCTGTCGTAGTCCTTGCGGAAGACGATGCCCATAAGGTGATCGTTGTCGTCGACGATCGGCAGGGCGTTGAGCTTGTTGTCCCAGATGACGTCGTTGGCAACCTTGAGGCTGATGTTCTTGTCGCCCACGATGAGCTGCTCACGCGGGGTCATGAATTCGGAGACCTTCGTCTGGTGGTCATCGCGGCTGGGGCGATAGTCACGGCTGGTGACGATGCCCAGGAGCTTACCCTTGGGGGTGCCGTCGTCGGTAACCGGCATAGTGGAGTGACCAGTCTTCTCCTTGAGCTCGATGACCTGCTCCATGGTCATGTCGGGGGTCAGCGTGGAATCGGACTGAACGAAGCCGGCCTTGTGATCCTTGACGGCCTTGACCATAGCGGCCTCGGACTCGGCGCTCTGGGAACCGTAAATGAAGGACAGGCCACCCTCGGTAGCGAGCGCGACACCCATGTCGACGCCCGAGACGGACTGCATGATGGCGGAAACCATGGGGATGTTCAGGGTGATTGCCGGCTTCTCACCGCGCTTAAAGCGGGTCAGCGGCGTCTTAAGAGAGACGTTGTTGGGGATGCACTGCGAGGACGAGTAACCAGGGACCAGCAGATACTCCGAAAACGTGTGGGACTCACCGGGAAAGAACGTAGCCATGTTTCTCCTTTTTCCATGCGACCGGTCGGCTGCAGGCCTCGTAGGACCCAGCCCAACCTTGGGCGCCCAATACTGGGGAAGTATCTTAACGCACTTTGACTGCTACAATGCATGATTTAAGAAGAGCACACGAGGGTTTGACGCAGGCTTTGCGTTTGCCCAGCAAACACTTTAGCGGGAAGACGTGGAGCGTATGAAGTACAAGACGACGGCAAAGTTGGTCATTCAAGCGTGCGACAAGGATTTGCCGGGCGTGTTCGGCCACGGCTGCGTCTTGCTGCTGCAGGGTATTGCCCGCGAGCACTCGCTCAACCGCGCCGCCAAGAGCATGGGCATGGCGTATTCCAAGGCCTGGCGCATTGTGAACGAGGCGGAAGGACAGCTGGGCTGCAAGCTCATCGAGCGCGACGGCGCCCGCGGGTCCACGCTCACGCCCGCAGGAGAGCGAGCCATAGCGGTCTACGAGGAGCTGCAGGCCGACATCAACAACGTCATCGCCACCAAAGCCAACGCCCTCATCGCCAGCATCAACTCAAAATAGCTAATTTGGGACGGGGCTGTTTTAGCTACCCGATGATTATTCTGGGACGGGGATGAAAAAATCATTGCGTACCTAATGATTTTTTCATCCCCGTCCCAGAATAATCATCTGAGGGCGTTGTCCAGGGTGGCGGCTACCTTTAGGGGGTCGTCGGTGCCGGCGAAAAGGCGGATGGTTCTCCCCTGCTTGCCTCGCGGAGCCGAGAGGCGCGTTGTTGCGCCGCCGGCGGGTAATGTGCGGAATTCGTCCGGTAGCGCGCTGAAGAACTCTCGCGCGGTGAAGTCGATCAGGTCAAACTCCACCGCCGGGCCAAAGCCGTGTTCCAGGATGCCCGTCGCGACAGCGTGATCGGGATGCGAGGTCAGCCCGGGATAGCGCACGTTGCGTACCATCTCATTCGCAGCCAAATATTCAGCCAGCGCACGGGCGCGATCGAAGTGCGCTTGCATGCGGGTATCGAGCGTATCGAGCCCGTGCTTTAGCACCTCGG
>CABUQY010000049.1 GCA_902493915.1 uncultured Collinsella sp. | reverse complement strand
CCTTTACGTGCTTGTTGGGCTTGCCGCTCCAGTACTCCTCGTCCATAAAGGGCAGATATGCCTGAACGCCGGGGCAGATAAAGGGAATCCGCTGCTGTTGCAGTCGCTCGCGCTGTCGCTGCTCCAGGTGCGCCTCGGATATGACAGTCGGCATACCGGACAGCTCGACGAGGCTTGCCTGGATTCGCTTAAGGTCGGGGAGTCCCGCGTGCCATGACATCCGCATGATCAAAAAGGATGCACGGCGGTAGTTTGCCTGCATCACCGTGATGGCGGGGCGCAGAGTGGGATGGATTTTGTCCCGTTCGGGCCAAAGGTCAGCAGTGATCTCGAGGCCCAGGGTCTCCCATAGGTAATCAAGCTCTTCGTCCATGGCGCCTCGATATCCGTGTAATGATGACGGTTTGATTGTGCCATCAGCCGTGAGTGCTGCATTGTTGTAATCTACCAGCGGTAGATGTGGGATGTTTTACGGGCTTTGGCGCCGTACGTGTCGCTGGTGCTTCACAGGTCCTTCACGTGTCGGCCGTATTTGACTGAATTTCAAAAAAGTCAAAATTAGGGCTTGCGTCACGGCGGGACTTCCCGTATATTTCTTTCTTGCGCAAAGGCACAGCCGAGCGCAGCGATGCAGTCATTGGGATGTCGTCTAATGGCAGGACAGCGGATTCTGGTTCCGTCAATGGGGGTTCGACTCCCTCCATCCCAGCCATTGCATTTGCTACATATGGCCCGTTCGTCTAGCGGTTTAGGACGCCGCCCTCTCAAGGCGGAGATCACCAGTTCGAATCTGGTACGGGCTACCAAAATTGAACGCCCGGGCCTCGTAAGAGACCCGGGTTTTGTATATTGACCGATATTTAAGGCGCGCGTTGAGTCTGCCGCCCGGACCGAGGAGTTGTCATGGACCTGCCTATCAGCTTGGAAGACATCACGTATGCCGAGAACTATCTGGCGCAGGGCGACCTGGCTACGGCGACGCCGCTGCTTGAGCGTCTGGTGGAGCTCGCCGAGGAGTATATCGACGCTGAGTGCAAGACGGAGGAGAAGCGCCAGTACTTTAGCTTCGACAGCAAGTTTGAGCGCCTGGCCTATCGCCGCGTGGAGAAGGATCCGCGCGAGCTGGTGCAGGTCGAGGTTCCCTTTGACCGCCTGTACTCCGACATGGCGTTTGCCTACATTCGCCAGCAGGATTATGTGAGTGCTCGGAATGCCCTGATGCAGGCCGTGCGTTGGGATCCCATGAACTGCAACTATCGCTTGGACTTGGCCGAGCTGTTCCGCGCGCTCGAGGACAAGCAGGAGTGGGCATCGCTCTCGTTCTCGGTGCTGGAGCGCGCGAGCGACGGTAAGTGCGCCGCACGCGCCTACACCAATTTGGGTCAGTACTTCTTGGAGCCCGAGACCGAGAACATTTCGGCTGCCGTGGGCTGCGCGCGTCTGGCGCTGCGCCTGGCGCCCAATGATGCGCATACGACGCGCCTGCTCAACAAGATCCATACCACCTATCCGGATGCCGCGGACGAGAGTGACGACCATGTGATGGGTGAGCTCGCCCTGCAGGGCGTGCCGACCTCGCCTTCGGCCGAGATCGCCATCTGCCTGATCATGTGCGCGACCGATGCTGCAAGCGACGGCGACAAGCAGGAGGCTACGCGTCTGACGGTCCGTGCCCGCGACCTGGTGGGCGAGGAGGCATGCGCGGCGATTATCAAGCTGGTGCGCGAGAGCGATGCCGAGCTTAATGCCGAGCGCAGGGCAAAGCGCGAGGCTGCGGGCTCAAACGCCGATGGCGCCAAGGAGGCCGGCGATGCCCAGTAAGCGCGAGCGCAAGCTCATTTCCAAGAATCGCTCGGCACATCACGAGTACTTTATCGATGAGACGTTTGAGTGCGGTATTGAGCTGAGCGGTACCGAGGTCAAGTCGATTCGCGAGCGCGCGTGCCAGATTACCGATACCTTCGCACTGATTCGTGGCGGTGAGTGCTGGCTCGTCGGTCTGCATATCCACCCTTATAGCCATGGTGGCGTGTGGAATCGCGATCCCGACCGTCGGCGCCGTCTGCTGCTGCACCGCAAGGAGATCGACTTTCTTGACGGCAAACTTCGCAACCGTGGTTATGCGCTGGTTCCGTTGGAGCTCTACTTTAATACCGACGGCCGCGTAAAGCTGCTGCTGGGTCTGGGTCGCGGCAAGAAGCTCTATGACAAGCGCGAGGACATGGCCAAGCGCGACGTTCAGCGCGAGATCGACCGCGCCCTTAAGGAACGCAACCGCTAGGCACTCTGTATAAGTTGCGGTGGAATACGGACTGTTTTGCCTGTTTGAGGGGCTATTCGGTCCCTATTTCACCGCAACTGCGGGCGTCTCATCTTTCTTACTGTTCTGACACATATGCCTCAAAGGCGGCGTCCGTTATGGGTGCCGCCTTTTTTGTGGGTACATACATCCATGAGGTTCCAACCCGAGCTAGGGGAGTGATCGTTATGGACAAAACTGCGTTCTTTACCATGCCGAGTGGCCTGTACGTGGTGAGCGCCGCGGCGGACGGGCTGCGTGCCGGCTGCGTTATCAACACAGCAGTGCAGGTGACATCCGTCCCGCCGCGCATCTCGATTGCCGTGAACAAGGAAAATGTCACGTCTGGCGTTATTGCATCTGCCAAGGCCTTTGCGCTGACCGTGATTGACCAGACCGCCGACATGCTCTATATCGGCAATTTTGGCTTCCGCACCAGCAGCGATTACGACAAGTTTGCCAAGTACGAGACGCGCGAGACCGCACTGGGTATGCCCTATGTTCCCGAGCACGCGGCAGCGCTGTTTAGCTGCCGTCTGATCGACACCGTGGATGTGGGCACGCATCTACTGTTTATCGGCGAGGTTGAGGATGCCGAGCGCTTGAGCGACGAGACACCGCTCACCTACGATTACTACCATAAGGTCCTGAAGGGCAAGACGCCTCCGAAGGCGTCCTCATATCAAGGCTAGAAATGTTCTAAAAATACTTGCATTATATTATTGAGAATCTATACTAATAAATGAAGTACATCACCAGTCGCGTTCGAGAGGAGAACATCATGGCTGAGGAGAAGAAGACGTATAAGTTTGTGTGCACCGTTTGCGGTTACGAGGTTGAGGTCGACACGCCCGAGCTGCCCGAGGACTACGTGTGCCCGGTCTGCGGCGTCGGCCCCGATGAGTTTGAGCTTGTCGAGGAGTAGCTCGTAGACACACGACTTGCAACAACATGTAGCTCTGTCCAAGGGTCCCGGTCGAATTCTCGGCCGGGACCCTTTTGATTTATCTGACGGTTTAAAACGGTCTCACGTGTTACAGATTGAGACGTTATATCTGGACAGTCACGCCATCCCAATTACATCCCCGTTAGCAGCACGATGTCGAGAATCGTCACGATGGCACCAATCCCTACGAGCAGCGCGTTGAGCGGGCGCGAATTGGCGTATTTGCCCATAACGCGGGGTGAACTGGTGAGCCGTATGAGCACAAAGACCGTAATCGGCAGCTGAAGCGACAGCAGTGCCTGACTCCAGATGAGACCTTCAAAAGGATTTGGGACGACCAGGCACGCCGTCACTGCGCCGACGAAACAGGCCGCCACCCCGATCGAGGAATGTCGGTCGTGGATATCGTATTCCTCGTCGAACATGCCCGCAGTGATGGTTCCCGCCGCCATGCCCGCTGTCACGCTGCTCGATAGTCCCGCGAACAGCAGCGCTACCGCAAAGATGGTCGAGCTCGCCGGGCCCAAGATGGGGGAGAGCGTGGCCGCTGCGACGGCGAGGTCGTCTACGACCATGCCGTGCGCAAAGAAGGTCGTTGCGGCCAGGATGACCATGGCCGAGTTGATTGCCCAGCCCACGCCCATCGAAAAGAGCGTGTCGAAGAGCTCGTAGTGCAGACGTTCTTCGATAACTTGCTCGCCTTGGCCTTCGAAGTGCATGGATTGGATGACCTCGGAGTGCAGAAAAAGGTTGTGTGGCATAACGACCGCACCCAGGACACTCACGATAATCGTTGCCGAGTCGGCAGGCATGCTGGGGGTGATCCAGCTTGCAGTTGCTTGCGGCCAGTCGACTTTGACCAGCGCGAGCTCTGCTAAAAACGAGAGTCCCACCACACCCACGAAGGCGATGATCCAGCGTTCGGCGCGCTTGTAGGAGCTCGTCATGAGCATCGCCATCGATACTGCCGCCACGATGACGCAGCCCGCGCGCGCGGGCAGCCCAAAGAGCATTTGAAGGGCAATCGCGCCACCCAGGACTTCGGCCATGGCGGTGGCGACAGTCGCGAGATAGGCACTGGCGAGTACCGTGCGTCCAACGAAGCGGGGGAGGTAACGTGTCGTGGCCTCGGCAAGGCAGGCGCCCGTGGCGATACCCAGGTGCGCCGCGTTGTGCTGCAGCACAATGAGCATAATCGTGGACAGCGTGACGATCCACAGCAGCGCGTAGCCAAACTGCGAGCCCGCGGCCATATTGGAGGCCCAGTTGCCCGGGTCGATAAAGCCGACGGTCACGAGCAGCCCGGGGCCGATATGCCGCGCAATGTCTAGGCCTCCGTGACCACCGGTGCGCCGGGAACCAAAGTGTTGTTTGAGATGGTTGAGCATGGTGCGCTCCTGTGTATGGGCGGCGTGACGTCGCATCTGGGCCGTGCGGCGCCACGCGTCGGTTTTGGGTTGGGGCTACTTGTGTGCTTTGCCCTGATTGGCCACGGCGTCGATCTTGGCGGCGATGGTCGCCGGGTCGCCGATGTAGCGCTTGTCGAGGACGTTGAAATCGGTGTCGAAGGTGTAGACGAGCGGCACGCCGGTGGGGATGTTGACCTTGAGGATCTCCTCGGGCGTGAGGTGCTCGAGCTTCATGACGAGTGAGCGCAGGGAGTTGCCGTGTGCGGCGATGAGTACGCGCTTGCCGGCGAGCATCTGGGGGCGAATCTCGTCCTCATAATAAGGCCAGGCGCGGGCGATCGTGTCCTTGAGGCACTCGGTATAGGGCAGCTGATCGGGCGCGACGTCGCGGTATTGCTCCTGGGTGTGGGGGTCGCGACTGTCGCCCGGCTCGAGCGCCGGCGGGCAGACATCGAAGGAACGGCGCCAGATGAGCACCTGTTCGTCGCCGTGCTCTGCCGCGGCATCGGCCTTGTTGAGACCCTGCAACGCGCCGTAGTGGCGCTCGTTGAGCTTCCAGGATTTAATGACGGGCAACCACTCGCGATTCATTTGGCCGAGCACGATGTTGAGGGTGTGGATCGCGCGCTTGAGGCGCGAAGTGTAGCAGACGTCAAAGTCGAAACCGGCTTCTTTGAGGGCTCGACCGCCTGCTGCGGCTTCTTCGCGGCCCGTGTCGGTGAGCTCAACATCGGTCCAGCCGGTGAACAGGTTGAGTTTGTTCCACTCGGATTCTCCGTGACGGATAAGGACGAGCTGCATCGTCTGCTGGTCTGCTTGGTGCGCCATAGGGGCCTCCTTGATCTGGCATGGTGTGCGTGCCGTTTGCTTGACGCCGCAAAGGATACCCGTTTTAGGTCAAAAAGTTAACCAAGACTAACAAAATTGTTGTATTTGAATGGGATGGTGAAAGGGGGCTGCCGAAATGTCTCGATCTGTAACAACTAGGGATGGAAATTGGGCCTAGGTGTTACAGATCGAGACAGGAAGAAATGGTCCTATGGAATGTCTCTCGAAAACATCTCAATCTGTAACAGTTAGTCGTCGTAATTGGGCCTTCCTGTTACAGATTGAGATGTTTGAAGTGGTGAGCTAACAGGCCGAACTTGGGGCCTATGTTGTCGCCCTTGAGGTCGGCGGTGTCCACTCGTGGGGCGTGCGTTACGCGATTGTTTCGAAACGGGTGGGAAACACAACGGGCCGGCGATGCTCCTAGTATGCCTATTCAACTGACTGTCTAATATCTAGGGGAGGATCGCGATGCAGGCAGATTCCGCTCAGCAGCAGGGCCTTTATCGCCCCGAATTCGACCACGATGCATGTGGCATCGGCGCGCTTGCCGATATCAACGGTGAGCGCCATCACCAGATTCTGGACGATGCACTGTCCATTCTGGTCAACTTGGAGCACCGCGGCGGTACGGGACTCGAGAAGAACACCGGCGACGGTGCCGGTATCCTGTTCCAGGTTCCGCATCACTTTTTCCGCAAAGAGGCTCAAAAGTGCGGCCAGATTCTGCCGGCAGAGGGCGACTATGGCGTGGCCATGCTGTTCTTCCCGCAGGACGACAAGGGCGTAGAGGATGCCCGTCGCGTGTTTGAGGAGGGCTGCGCCGAGGCCGGCGTGCCGCTGCTCTTTTGGCGCGAGGTGCCCGTCGACCCGCACGACTTGGGCGAGACGGCACGCGCCTGCATGCCCACCATTCTGCAAGCCTTTCTGGGCCGCCCCGACGACACGCCCGCCGGCGATGCCTTCGAGCGTCGCCTGTACGTGTGCCGTCGCACTATCGAGAAGAAGGCCGATGCCGAGTTTGCCCTGCGCGACAAGATCTTCTACGTCTGCTCCATGAGCTCGCGCACTATCGTGTACAAGGGCATGCTCGTCGCCACGCAGATGCGCCGCTTCTTCATCGACCTCAACGACGCCGCCGTCAAGACGGCCGTGGCGCTCGTCCACTCGCGCTACTCCACCAACACCACGCCCAGCTGGGAGCGCGCGCACCCCAACCGCTTTATCATCCATAACGGCGAGATCAACACCCTCAAGGGCAACGTCAACTGGATTCGCGCCCGCGAGCCCAACCTGTACAGCCCCGTGCTGCAGCACGATCTTGAGCGCGTGATGCCTATCATCAACCGCGAGGGATCCGATTCCGCGATTCTGGACAACGTGCTCGAGTTCCTGGTCATGAACGGTCGCCCGCTCACGCGTGCCGCGTCCATGTTGCTGCCCGAGCCGTGGGACCACAACGACAGCCTGAGTGAGGAGCGCCGCGCCTACGACGCCTACCAGTCCATGCTCATGGAGCCGTGGGACGGCCCGGCGGCCATCGCCTTTACCGACGGCCGTACCCTGGGCGCCGCCCTCGATCGCAACGGCCTGCGCCCCGCTCGTTACTACGTGACGCGCGACGGTCGCTTTATGCTGGCAAGCGAGGTGGGCACCATCGAGGTGAGCCCCGAGAACATCGTGACGAGCGGCTGTCTGGGGCCGGGCCAGATGCTCGAGGTCGACTTTGCCCGCGGGCGCGTCATCTACAATGACGAGCTGCGCGCCCGTTACGCCAAGGAAAAGCCCTACCGTGATTGGATTGCCGAGGAGACGCTGACCGTCGACGCGCTCGATGAGCCCGCCGCGCCCGCGTCCGCCGAGGATGCCGAGGTGCCCGCCGCTGTGCGCATGGCCAAGCTCGGCTACCACTGGGATGACGTCGACGAGGTCGTGCGTCCTATGGCCCAGCAGGGCAAGGCCCCGCTCGCCTCGATGGGCATCGACGCGCCGCTGGCTTGCCTGTCCAAGAAGACGCGTTCGTTCTTTGACTACTTCTATCAGCTGTTCGCTCAGGTCACGAATCCTCCGATCGATGCCCTACGCGAGCACATGGTGACTTCGACCACGCTCTACCTGGGCAACCACGGCAACCTGCTCGAGGATTCCCGCACGGCCTGTCAGCTGGTGCGCTTGGAGCGCCCATTGCTCAACGATGAAGAGTTCGAGCATATCTGTGCCATCGACCGTGTTGGCTTTAAGACCCGTCGTTTCCGTGCCGTCTACCGCCGCGATGCCGGCGAGGGCGCGCTGCAGGCTGCGCTCAAACAGCTTGCCGAGGACGTCGAGGCTGCGGTCCGCGACGGCGTGAACATTGTGGTGCTGAGCGATCGTGCCGGAGCAGGCGAGGTGCCCGTGCCGTCGCTGCTTGCCGTGGGCTGCGTGCACAACCACCTGATCCGCGCCGGTGTGCGTACCTTTGCCGATATTGTGGTGGAGTGCGGCGACGCCGTGTCCCCGCACGACTTTGCGGCACTGGTGGGCTACTCCGCGAGCGGCATCTATCCGTACAACGCACATGCGTGCATCCGCGATCTGGCGGCACGCGGCGACCTGGACGTGACGGCCGAGCAGGGCATCGCCAACTACAACAAGGCTGCGACTGCCGGCATCGTCTCCATCATGTCCAAGATGGGCATCTCCACGGTGCAGAGCTACCATTCGGCGCAGATCTTCGAGGCCGTGGGCTTTACGCCGGAGTTCGTCAACGCGTACTTCGCCGGCACGGTGAGCCGTGTGGGCGGTATGGGTGTCGAGGACGTTGAGCGCGAGCAAAACGAGCGCTACGACGCCGCGCTCGCTATCCTTAAGAGCCCGGCTCCCGATCAGCTGCCCACGCTGGGTCTGACCAAGTGGCGCCCGCTCGGCGGCGAGGATCACCTGATCGACCCTCAGACCGTCTACCTGCTCCAGACCGCCTGCCGTGGGGGCAGCTACGACACCTTTAAGGAGTACAGCGCTCGTCTGCACCGCACCGGCCGTGCCGTGCGCCTGCGCGACTTGCTCGACTTTAATGCCAGCGGCCGCACGCCGGTTTCGCTCGACGAGGTGGAGCCCGCGCTCAACATCGTCCGTCGCTTTAACACCGGCGCCATGTCGTACGGCTCCATCAGCAAAGAGGCGCACGAGTGCATGGCCATCGCCATGAATCGCCTGCACGGACGCTCCAACTCGGGCGAGGGCGGCGAGGACCCGCGTCGCGAGACCCCGCTGGCTAACGGTGACTCCAAGAACTCCGCGATCAAGCAGGTGGCAAGCGCGCGCTTTGGCGTGACGAGCCGCTACCTGTGCAGCGCCTTCGAGATTCAGATCAAGATGGCCCAGGGCGCCAAGCCCGGCGAGGGCGGTCACCTGCCCGGCAAGAAGGTCTACCCCTGG
Source organism: uncultured Collinsella sp. (assembly GCA_902493915.1). GTDB lineage: Bacteria > Actinomycetota > Coriobacteriia > Coriobacteriales > Coriobacteriaceae > Collinsella. The sequence goes on along the minus strand of CABUQY010000049.1, from coordinate 3,441 downwards.
ATTGCCGAGGTCCGTCAGTCCACGCCCGGCATCGGCCTGATCTCGCCTCCGCCGCATCACGACATCTACTCTATCGAAGACCTGGCCGAGCTCATCTTTGACCTTAAGAACGCCAACCCCGGCGCACGCGTGTCGGTCAAGCTGGTCAGCGAGGCCGGCGTCGGCACCATCGCCACCGGTGTGGCCAAGGGCGCTGCCGACAAGATCTTGATCAGCGGCCACAATGGCGGCTCGGGTGCCGCTGCTCGCGATTCGATCTGGCACGCCGGTCTGCCGCTGGAGCTTGGCCTTGCCGAGGCCCAGCAGACGCTGCTGCAAAACGGCCTGCGCTCGCGCGTGGTGCTCGAGGCCGACGGCAAGCTCATGGACGGCACCGATGTTGCCGTCGCCTGCCTGCTGGGCGCCGAGGAGTTTGGCTTTGCGACTATGCCGCTCATCTCCATGGGCTGCCTCATGCAGCGCGACTGCCAGCAGGATACCTGCCCGGCCGGCATCGCTACGCAAAACTGCCGCCTGCGTCGTGGCTTCCGCGGCAAGCCCGAGCACGTCGAGCACTTTATGCTCTTTGTTGCCGAGCAACTGCGCGAGGTCATGGCGAGCCTGGGCTTCCGCACCGTCGACGAGATGGTCGGCCATCCCGAGTGCTTGCGCCAGATTGAGGTCCCGGGCAACCGTAAGGCCAACCTGCTCGATCTGTCGCCCGTGCTGGCGAGCGCGACCTGCGAGTTCGGTGCCCATATCCCGGGTGCCGACGGTCGTCACTTCCTGCCGCAGATGGCCGCGGACAGCGAGCTCGACAAGACGCTCGACTCCACGCTGTTCGTGCCCTATACGGCCGATGCCCGTGCCCACTTGCGTCCGATTCGCTTCCGCGCTGATATCGCCAACGTCAACCGTTGCGTGGGCACCATCCTGGGTAACGCGGTGACCAAGGCACATCCCGAGGGCCTGCCCGCCGGCTCCATCACCATCGATTGCGATGGATCGGCCGGTCAGAGCTTTGGCGCCTTCCTGCCGCGCGGCATTACGCTCAACGTGTGCGGCGACGCCAACGACTACTTTGGCAAGGGCCTTTCGGGCGGCGAGGTGTCGGTGCGCCCCAACCCGCATGCGACCTATAAGTTCGACGAAAACATCATCGTGGGCAACGTTGCGTTCTTTGGCGCCACGAGCGGCCGTGGCTTCATCAACGGCCTGGCCGGCCAGCGCTTTGGCGTACGCAACTCCGGTGCCACCGTGGTGGTCGAGGGTTGCGGCAACCACGGTTGCGAGTACATGACGGGTGGCCTGGCGCTCATCCTGGGCGAGGTCGGGCAGAACTTCGCTGCCGGCATGACGGGTGGCGTGGCTTATGTCTTTGACCAGTACGGCACGCTCGATGCCCGCGTGAACCACGAGAGCGTCGAGCTCAAGGCCCCGACGGCCGGCGAGCTGGAGCAGGTCCGTGCGCTCATCCAGGAGCACGTGGACGCGACGCAGAGCCCGCGCGGCATCAAGCTGCTCTACAGCTTTGAGACGATGAGCAAGCACTTTGTGAAGGTCATTCCGACCGAGTACGAGCGTGTGCTGGCGATTGTCGCCGCCGCCGAGGCCGTCGGCAGGACGCATGCGCAGGCCGAGGAGCTGGCGTTTGACATTGTGACCGGTCGCGCGAGCGCCGCGGATGTCGCTCGCTTTGATGTGGCGGGCGGTGCTGCTGGCGCTGCGTCTGTGGCTGCCAGCTCTGTTGCTTCGACCAAGAAGGAGGCGTAAGTGCCATGGGTAAGCCCGGTGCTTTTCTTGATATCGATCGTGTGACCCACGAGCTTCGCCCCGTGGAGGAGCGCAGCCGTGATTTCGATCCGCTGTACGTTGAACTCGACGACGATGCACGCCGTGCCCAGGCGAGCCGCTGCATGATGTGCGGCGTGGCGTTTTGCCAGATGGGCGCGAGCTTTGGCAAGGCGCGCCCGAGCGGCTGCCCGCTGCACAACCTGATTCCCGAGTGGAACGAGCTGGTGTACCGCGGCCGCTGGGATGAGGCTGCCGAGCGCCTGTCGCTCACCTCGCCCATGCCTGAGTTCACGAGCCGTGTGTGCCCGGCGCTGTGCGAGGCCGCGTGCAACCTGGGCTCGGTCGACGGCCAGCCCACGACGATTCACGATAACGAGCGTGCGATCAGCGACCATGAATGGGCAAACGGCGGCCCGCGCCGCTTTGAGCCGGCGGGGGAGGGCGCACCCACGGTTGCCGTGGTGGGCTCCGGTCCTGCTGGTCTGGTGGCTGCATGGGAGCTTGCGCGTCGCAGCGCCCGCGTGACGGTGTTTGAGCGCGACGACCGCCCCGGCGGCCTGCTCATGTACGGCATTCCCAACATGAAGCTCGAGAAGTCTGTGGTCGAGCGTCGCGTGGCGCTCATGCGCGAGCTGGGTATTGTGTTCGAGCTGGGCGCCGACGTGAGCGATCCCAAGGTTACCGCTAGGCTCGACGACTTTGACGCCGTCGTGGTGGCTGCCGGCGCCCGTGCTCCGCGTGGGCTTTCGGCTGCGAACATTGATGCCCCGGGCGTGGTGTATGCCGTGGACTACCTGACGGCTTCGACCGTCTCGGTGCTCGATGGCGGTGAGCCTGCTATTGACGCGCGCGGCCTGGACGTCGTGGTCATTGGCGGTGGCGATACCGGCAACGACTGCGTGGGTACCGCGGTGCGTCAGGGCGCGCGCAGCGTGCGCCAGTTTGAGTTCTTGCCGGCTGCGCCCGATAAGCGCGCGGCAGGCAACCCCTGGCCGCAGTGGCCCAACGTTAAGAAGACCGATTACGGCCAGCAGGAGGCTATCGCTGCAATGGGTGGCGAGATGCGTACCTGGGCCGTGGATACACTCGAGGTGCTGCTGGACAAGAAGGGCGCGGCCGCGGGCCTGCGCGTGGTCGATCTGGACTGGTCGGCGGGAAAGCCCGAGCGCATCGCGGGCTCCGAGCGCGAGGTGCCGGCGCAGCTGGTGCTCATCGCCTGCGGCTTTACGGGTCCGGAGCACGGCGTGTTCGATGCGGTGAGCGTGCCTGTTGCCACCGCTGGTCGTCCGCTGCCGGTGATGGCTGCTGAGGGCTCGCATCTCGCGGCTCGCACGGAGGGCGTCGCCGCGGATGCCGCGCCGGTGTATGTGGCGGGTGATGCCCGCAACGGCAGCTCGCTCGTGGTGAGTGCCATGGCCGATGCCCTGGCCTGCGCAGCCGAAGTCGCCGAGGCACTGGAGCTGTAAAGTAGTCACGGAGATACTCAACAATCGAATCGGCAAGGGCTGTCCCTAACTGCCGGCACAAAAGGAACGTCCCTAAGTGCCGACAGTTAGGGACGTTCCTTTTAATATGAGCAGGACATTGTCAAGAGGCAAAATCGGGCCTGGCCCCAACGATATGGGGTCAGGCCCTCTCCCTATATCAACCCGTCCGCGGCGACCTCGG
>CABUQY010000048.1 GCA_902493915.1 uncultured Collinsella sp. | reverse complement strand
GCCATGACGTTCGCAAAGACCTTGTCGCCCAGAATCGGATGGCTGCCGACCTCGAGCTTCGCCGGATCGTTCTCCTCGAGCCAATCAATCAGCACGTCGAGGCCCTTGAGCATTCCGCGGTATTCCTCGATATCGCCCAGTGCACCGTAAATCATCTAAATCCCCTCTCGGATCGTTTCTTTGGCAGCTACTCGGCAAACGCGTTACCGACGCTGTTGCCATCCACATACGTCTCGACCAGGCTAAGGTCGGGATTGAACACGACAAAGTCGGCGTCGCGCCCCGGCATAATGCTACCGCACTTGGCATCAGCTCTAGCCACAAGCTAGCAAGCGACACCGGGGCCGGCGCCCAAGCTCTTACAGCTCGGTCACGACAACGCCGTTGTAGACCTCGTCCCAACGGTCCATGACCAGATGGCCGGTCATGGGATCCATGGCATTGAGCTTGCCGCAGGTGTTGGCGGTACGCAGTACCGTCTCGTCATCCGCGCCAGCAGCAATCGCATGTGCGAAGCCAGCAATCGTCGAATCGCCCGAGCCCGTAGCGTTAACGGCAGGAATATCGGGGGTCTTGGCACGGAACGCACGGCCGTTGTGGAAGCCCACGGAGCCGGCAGCGCCCATGGACACGACGACCCAGGGGATATCGGAGAAGCGGGCATCAGAGGCGAGCGCGGCGCGGAGCTCGTCCACGTCGTCGGTGGTAAAGCTCGTGCCCAGAAGGCCGTTGATCTCGGTCAGGTTAGGCTTGACCAGCTCGGGCTTAACTTCGGACTTAAGGGCGGCCTCGAGCGAAGCACCCGAGGTATCGAGCAGCACCTTGGCGCCGGCGTTCTCGGCAATGCCCGTGATCTTGGCATAGTAGTCCGCCTCAACACCGCGGGGCAGCGAACCCGAAATGGTGACGACGTCGGCCTTGCCCGCAAGCTCGGTAAACTTGGCGGTAAAGGCATCGAGCTCCTCGGGGGCAATTGTCGGGCCGCTCTCGAGCAGCTCGGTCTGGTTGCCGGCATGGAGGATGTTGAGGCAAATGCGAGTCTCGCCCTTGATGGGCACAAAATCATTCTTGATGCCGTTGGCATCCATGAGCTCAGCCATGTAGGCGCCCATGTGGCCGCCGAGCAGACCGGTTGCCACAACGTCGTCGCCCAGCTGGCCCAGCACACGGGCCACGTTAAGGCCCTTGCCGCCGGCGGTCTTTTCGGGCGTCACACGGTTGACGTCGTCGATAACGAGCTCATCGAGCTGATAGCGCGTATCGACAGACGGGTTCATCGTAACGGTGAGGATCATTTTTAGCTCCTTATCTCGCAGGCTCCTTGTGCCTCGCGATACGAGTCGACAAAACGGAATTACAGAATCTCAATCGTGAACGAGCGAACGACGGTCTCCTTGGGCTTGGCGATAAGGCAGCCGCGCTTATGCTCAAGCACGTCGTCCTCATCGGAACAGGTCGAAAGACCGCCCCAAGGCTCAACCGCCACAAAATCGCCCTCGGGCTTGCTCCACACAATGAGATATGGGAAGCCCTCAAAGCTCAAGCGGACGCCCTTGTCCTCGCCCTTTTTGGAAAGCGTGACCTGACGGCTCTCGAGCACGTCAAAGATGGTCTCCGCAAAATCGAAGAGCTCGTGCGACAGGGGCAGCGTCTTTCCCACCATGGGGTTCTTGGAGCGGTTTGCCACGTCAATCAAGCCAGTCGAAGGGACGGCAGTGCAAAGCTCAGCAGCCTCGTCCTTCTCAAAGCGCAGCTCGTAGTCCGTATAGGCCTCGCCCTCATCGAGCGGACACCTAAAGCCGGGATGACCGCCGATAAAGAACGGCATATCCTCGGTGCCCTCGTTGGTGACCTCGTAGGAAACGCGCACGGTAGCGTCCTCGAGCGTATAGCGGGCGACAAGCTTAAACGGATACGGATAATCGCTCAGCAGCGCGGCGTTATCCTCCGAAGCCAGGCACATCGCCAGCTCGTTCTCGCTCTGGCTCAGCAGCTTCCACTCTTGCTTGCGCGCAAACCCGTGGCGGGCGAGCTTCACGTGATGCCCGGCAAACGTCATGGCATTGTTGTCGCGCAAGCCTCCGCAAATCGGGAAGCAAATCGGTGCCTGGCCGGACCACACTGCGGGATCGCCCTGCCACAAATACTCGCGACCTCCGGCCTCGATCGAGGTAAACGAACCACCAGCCGTGGACACCTTAATAGAAATCGAATCGTTGGAGAGAGCGTATTCCATTGCCCATCCTTTCGAACAACTGCTTTTGCTCGCAAGTACCTGTCTCGGCCCTGACCAAAGGACAAACCCGCACGTTCACCGATGCATCCGGTATCCCAGGCATGCAACGGGGCACCATACAGACATTGATGCAATTACAGCTGAAAGGCCTTCTTATGCGAACCATCATCCTCTATGCCTCGCGCCACCACGGCAATACAAAAAGCTCGTGGACGCCATCGTCGAGGCGCACCCCGAAATCGATACCCTCGACGTCAAGGCGCTTGGCAAAAACGAGTACCCCGACCTGCACGAATACCATCTGATTGGCGTCGCCACGGGCATCTATTACTCCGAGATCGACAAGGACATGGCACGCGTGCTCACTAACGTGCTGCAGCCGCAGAACAAGGTGTTTGGCCTTATGACCTACGGTGGCAAAAACAAGTGGTACGGCAAGGATATCGATGGTATCTGCCGCATGAGGCAGGCCATCTTTATGGAGGTCTACGGCTGCCCCGGCTTTGATACGTGGGGGCCGTTCAAACTCACCGGCGGTGTCCAAAAAGGACACCCGACCGCTGAAGAAATTAAGGGCGCCGTCGACTTCTTCGACAAGATCGAAGACGAGTACGGCGACATCATCGTCGAAGAGTATGCCAAGCGCGAGAAGCGTCTAGCCTACGAGAAGGAGCATCCTGTAGGAGGCCTGGTGGCCGGCGTCAAGCGCACGGCAAAGAAGATCGCTAACAAGCTGTAACTGTAAAGGTGCTTTTGAGCGTTTAACCCATACGGCGGGTCCGAGCAGATTCGGGCCCGCCGTTTTTTCTATCGTTACTCGGTAAAGGCGTTGCCGACGCTCTGACCGCCAACATACGTCTCGACGAGAGTGAGCTCATGGTCGAACACGACAAAGTCGGCGTCGCGACCCGGCATGATGCTGCCGCACTTATCCTCGATGTGCGCAGAGCGAGCCGGCACCTCGGTTGCCATGCGAATGGCGATATCGGCGCTGGCGATGCCCCAGTCGACGATGTTCTTGACGCCCTGGGCAAGCGTGAGCACCGAGCCGGCAATGCTCTTGCCGTCGGCGAGCCAGCACAGGTTATCCTTCATGATGACGTCCATGCCACCACTGGTGTAGCTGCCCTCGGGCATGCCGCCGCAACCCAGGCAGTCGGTAATGAGCACCGTGTGCTGCCAGCCCTTGGCCTGCAGCAGCGCCTTGATGGCAGCAGGGTTAACGTGCTTGCCGTCACAGATGATCTCGGCGTAGGTCTCGGGCGTGGACATGGCAGCGCCCACGACACCGGGCTCACGGTGATGCAGCCCGCGCTGGCCGTTATAGGTATGCGTAAAGCAGCTGGCACCGGCGTTGATGGCAGCGATGCACTCATCGTAGGTGGCGTCGGAGTGACCGATGCTGGTCACCACACCCTTGGCGTTCAGAGCAGCCGCATAAGCAGCAGCACCGTCGCGCTCGGCCGCCATGGCGCTCTTGACGATGCGACCACCCGCAGCCTCCTGCCACTGATCAAAGATCTCCTCGGAGGGATCGATAAGATAAGCGGGGTTCTGCGCGCCCACGTGCTTCATGGTAAAGAAGGGGCCCTCCAGGTAGATGCCCTGAATGCGAGCACCGCAGAAGTCGGGGCCGCGACCCTCGTCCGCCTGAGCGATGGCGGCGCAGGCGTCCTTGATCTGCTCGACGCCATCGGTGAACGTCGTGGGCAGCCAGCTGGTGGTACCGCGACGGGCGAGCTCGGTCGAGCTGATATCGATGCCCTCGGGATCATTATCGGTAGTTGAGTGGTTGTAGAAGCCATGGATGTGAGTATCGACCATACCCGGTGCGATCCACGACCCCGTGTAGTCCTTAATCTCGCAAGAGGGCTCGTCGGCCTGCCAGGCGCCAAAGACGCCATCCTCGACCATAAGATAGCCGCCCAGTTGCGGGCCTGCCGGCAAGAAGAACTTGTCAGCCTTAATTGCGTACGTGCTCATATGCACTCCTTGCTTTAAAGCAGTTGACTGTGGTGATGCTATACCCAGCTCAGGTAAAACAAAAAGCGCCCGCCCGCCGTTATGAGCGGACGGGCGCCCTTACAGAGGGACGCGATTAAGCGGTGAAGGGGTGAATCGTCACGCCCTTGACCACGCGGTTGACCGTGCCGGTGGGGCTCGGCGTATCGGGCGTGTTGCCCACGCGCACGGAGTTGAGCAGGCTGATGGCCTGGGCAAACATCACGAACGGCAGAGCGAGGTAGCCCTCGGGAAGCGCTTCGTAGCCCTTAAAGGTGAAGGACTCACCCTCATAGACGGTAGCACCTTCCTGCTGAACGGCGACGGTGTGCTGAGCGATCTCGTCGCCGCCGATCTCGTTGAGGATGTCGATATCGTACTGACGGGTGTAGGCGTCGTTGTTGACGAACACGAAGACGAGCGTCTTATCGTCGACGAAGGACTTGGGTCCGTGACGATAGCCCATGGAGGTGTCGTAGGAAGTAGCGACCAGACCGTGAGCGAGCTCGAGGATCTTGAGCTGGCTCTCCTGGGCAAGGCCACCAAAGGAGCCAGAACCCAAGTAGGTCACGCGGTTGAAGTCGCCAGCCAGGTAATCGGCGATCTCAGACTCACGAGAGATGACCTCCTCGCCCATCTTGGCAATCGTCTCGACCCACTCGGCTTTCTGCTCGTCAGAGGCAGTGTCGAAAATAAGGGTGGAGAGCAGGGTCATGCAGGAATAAGATCCAGTCATGGCGAAGCCCTTGTCGTTGGCGCGCGGAATGAGCAGCGTCAGCGCATTGGGATCATCGGCAGACTCGACGGCGAGCTTGCCCTCGGGAGCGCAGGTGATGTTGAGGAACTTGACGTTGTGGACGAGCTCCTTGGCTACGGCAACGGCGGCAAGGCTCTCGGGGCTGTTGCCAGAACGGGCAAAGGAAACCACGAGCGTGGGATCCTCGGCGCGCAGGAAGTCGCGCGGGGCGCTCACGATGTCGGTCGTGGCGATGGGCTTAAAGTCGTAGAGATCAGTGTTGCCAGCGTGACGCAGGTACGGGGCGCAGGTATCGCCAACGTAGTCGGACGTACCGGCACCGGTGAAGACAACGGACAGACGACCCTCGCCCATAGCGCGAGCCTCGGCCAGGAAGGCCTCGATGGCCTCCTTGTTCTCGCGATAGATGTTGAGCGTATCACGCCAAAGCTCGGGCTGCTGAGCAATCTCGGCCGTGGTGATCTGGGCGCCGAGCTCGGTGAGCTCCTCGACACTCTTCTCGAACATTTCTAATACCTCTTTCTTTACTAAATTGTCTGATATACAAAGACTCAACCTGAAAAGTCAAATCGAGTAGTAGTCATAGGCTGTTTTTCTTTCGTTAGCACTCGTATCCGATCACACAGTATCTCGATAGTGAGAGATTCTGTACTTGAACTTGTCCGCGCGAGCCACCGAAAGCGTGAACTCGACAACATCATTTTGGGTGTTGTGAGTAGTTCGGACTATGTCCAGAACTGGCGCACCCTCACTAATACCTAGAAGCCGAGCGTCACATGGACGTGCTATACCCGCAGAGAACTCCTCATCCGCTACTCGAATTTTCTGCTGATAATCCTGCTCAATGACATCGTAAAGGGGCTTCTGTTCGAGTAGAGGACGCTTGAGTGAAATAAAGAGCCTTGCTGGAAGATAGCTACGCTCAACCATCATAGGTATACCATCTGCCATCCGTAAACGTTTGAGTTTTAATACCTTTTCACCCAAACGAATCCCCATTTGTATCGAGAGCGTTTTATCTGCTTCCATTTCACAGAACTCTAAGATGGTTGTTTCTGGCCGCCGGCCCATCGCTTTCATCTGTTCAGTAAAACTGTACGATTGGGTAAGATTTGTTGCTTGAGCTAGTCGATCGGCAACAAACGTACCGCGACCTTGTTTTCGTACAATCCGACCAAGATACTCAAGTTCCTGAATTGCAAGTCGGACAGTCGATCGCGAAAGCCCGTAGCGTTCGGCAAGTTCACGTTCGGACGGAATCAAATCACCTGGCTGATATTCATGATCAATTTTCTCGATCAGAATATCTACGAGCTGGTCATATAGCGGTTGTCTGTGCCTCTTGCACGTCATGATATTCTCCACGTAATGAGCAATTGACCAATACTTCAGCCTTCAGGTAACGCACCAACATGTCCAATAAATGGGCTAATAGCGACACTACATCTCATCGTCTTCATCAATGTCAGCACTCTCGAGTTTCTTGAGATCGACTCCCTCACGACCAACGACCCGTGCGCGTTCGGCAAGTTCATCAAGCGTTGGGTCTCCAAACGCACGCGTCATAACGAGCTCCACCAACATAGGTAGATTTGTTCCGGTGACAACGGTCACGTTATCGAGCTCAGTCGTCATTGGGATAGCTTGATTGAACGGAGTACCGCCAAGCAAATCAACAAACACCAATACGCCATCACAAGCTTGACGCATCTTGGCAATGCAGGTTCGCAAATCATCACCAAAAGTAACCGCCTCCGAGCCCGCAAAAGGAACTACCTCAAAATTAGGCTGTTCGCCGGCGACCATATCCACAGCGCTTTTCAAACCAGGTGCAAACTGACCGTGACCAGTTAGTACAAATCCAATCATTCTATCTACCTTTCTACCGTTCGCTTTCTCTAGCCAAAGAACCCCTCAAAAGGGCTCTTACGACCACTGCATCATTAAAGTTTAGTGAGTGTTTTGTTTTATCGTGGGAGGTCTGTGAGCGTCTCTAAGCTGCTTTTCAAGGTTGCGATATCTACGTGCTTCGCCCTTGTTCCCGCTGCTCTCATATTGATATGAAAGCAGCAGATAGAGCTTTCCGCGTAACCCAAGGTCGTTCGTATCCAGCATAGCTTCCATCTCATCGATCTTATCATGCCGACGGCAAAAGACTATGTCGTAGGTCAATTGACTGTCCGCCAAAATGCCCTTCGACACGATGGGACGCATCTCTTCCAACATGGACGCCGCCCGCTTCCGGTCACCCGTCTTGATATAGAAATTAAAGGCGCGAACCGCAAGCTGTCGACGTTGTTTATCGCCGCACGACATCTCCAGCAAGTGGTCAAGCATTCGATCTGCATATGCGTCCATATCAGCAGCTTCATAGATCGTGAAACGCAGGTAATACTGCTTATACGTAGACATTACTATACGCGCAAGTTTGCGATCGAGCAGGTCTATGCAATCTTGGTATAAGCCCAAGTTAAACAATACCTGCAATTTCATATCGAAGTATTTTTTCGCTCCTTCGGTCACAGCGAAATAAGCCACGACAACACAAATGAACAGGACGATCCAAAATGGCATTGCACTATATTCCCTTCAAGGCAGCCTTAAGGAATTAATCGAACACGATGACTGCATAACCGCCTATGAACAGCGGTGTCCGACAAAACAAAAGAGGCGCACACTCCAGGGGATATGGCGATAAAGTCGCCTTGGAGGTGTGCGCCACGTCTCAATTGAGGCTCAAATGCCGTGACAATATGGGTATTTAGCCCTTGCAAATAATACCGAATGCACCCAAGGCAATGGACAGAACCAAGACGATAAAGATGGCCTTCGTCGAGGTCATGCCCTTCTTACCGAGGAGCCAGTATACGAAGCCGACGAGTGCGGCAGGAACCAGCTTGGGGCAAATCATATTGCAGATGTTCTGCAAGTCAACGGTAACGCCGCCGATAACAGGCTTCGCCGCAATAACGATACCGACATTGGTTGCGACCAGGGCACCGACCATAAAGACACCCATTACGGAGGCCGCGTCGGTCAACGCGTTCAGGCGGTCGCTCATGGTGGTGACGAGCTTCATACCCTGCTCATAGGCCATGTGGGTCTGCTTGCAGCGGAACCAGTCAACAAGGATGTTCACGACGACCCAGATGAAGATACCCAAGGGGTTGCCGTTCATGGCCATGTTGGCAGCCAGAGCGCCGAAAATGGTCGGGAGCAGCGAACCGAAGATGGAATCGCCGATGGAAGCCAGCGGTCCCATGAGACCAGTCTTGAGACCGGCAACAGCCTCGAGGCCCTCAATGCCCTCCTCTTCCTCGATCGCCAAATCGATACCGGTGATGATCGTGTTGAGGAAGTTTGAGGTGTTGAAGAACGGTGCGCACTGGGCGCGGCAGGCTTCCTTTAGCTCCGGCGTGCCGTCACCGTACAGCTTACGCAGCGTGGGCAGGATAATCCAGAGATAACCAGAGTGTTGCATGCGCTCGTAGTTCCAACCATCCTGGAAACCAAACAGGTTACGGCGGTTAATCTGCGCAAGGTCGTCCTTGGTAATCTTGTAGCCAGTGGTGCCATTGGCGAGTTTCTCATTAGAGCTCATCGTCGTCGTCTCCCTCCGCAGCGCCAGCAGCAGCGACGGGACGCTGGTTGTTCTTGTAGTACAGCAAAGACAGAGCAAAGCCAATAATAGCGATCGCCAGCATCGACATGTTATTGAACATACCGACCATATCCACGGCGCCCTTACCAAGCGCACCGTTCACAGCGACGATGTTGGCGTTGAGGTTCATGATGCTCGTGAAGGCCGTACCAAACAGGGCGGCGACTACAAAGCCGAGCAGCAGGTAGGCGACGTGCTTTTTGACCGGCAGGTAACGGAGCAGGATGGCGAAGCCAACGGCGGGCAAGGCACCGCCAGCAACAGACAGACCGTCACCCAGCCACTTCCAGTCGCCGTTAAGGGCGGTGGTGATGCCCTCGACCAAGCCCTGGCCAAATGCGAGAGCCAGGAAGACCGGAATCATGCGGGACAACATCCAGGAAACGGCACCGAGCAAGTAGTGTACGTTGTAGGCGCCCCAGTTCATCTTCTCGATATCGGCATCGCACATGTGACCGAAGAACGTGTTGGCGAAACGGCCGGCGATATCGGTGTAAACGAGAATGGCAGCGACAGGTACGCCGATGGCGGCAAGAGCCGTCTCGGGATTCATGCCCGCACCCACGGCAAAGGCAGTGGCGACCAGAGTGCCGGAGTTGGCATCGATACGAGAGGCGCCGCCAAAGGTACCAACGCCCAGGACGGTGAGCTGCATGCTGCCGCCGATAAACAGGCCAGTCTGCAGGTCGCCCATAATCAAACCGGTAATCATACCGGAGAAGACGGCTGAGCCGGCACAGGTGTACCAGTTCAGCTCATCCATAATCTGATAACCCGCATACAGGGTTAACAGAAGAATCTGCCACCAAGCAATCATGGTAAACTCCTTATTTAAGGTGTAACAGTTTCTACAATACCAATACGCTTATATAAACCGTGCATCCCCCTTCACGGCCTAGCGTTAATTCGACTAGAGCGTGAGAGCCTCTGGGTTATCCTGCGGCGTCAGCTGAATGACAATAGGAAGATTATCGGCCTTGAGTTTGGCAAATGCGTCAAGGTCCCCCTGGTCGCAACTAATGTTGCGATTCAGCTTCTTGACCGGCTCCATTGTCGTCATATTACCGACGATGAGCTGCTCAAGCTTAACACCTTGTTCCAAAAGTCGAACGTAGACCTCAGGCTTTTTCGCAACAATGAAGAGACGTTGCGCATCATATTTGCCAGCAGTGATGTTGGCAGCGGCCTTGTCGACAGGAAGCACGGACAACTTCACAGTTGCCGGGCAAGCCATGCGAAGAACCTGCTTTTGGGTAGCATCTTGCGATACCTCGTCGTCAACTACCATGAAGCGGCTTACCTGACGGGCGTTAGACCAGAGGTTTGCCACCTGTCCGTGAATCAAGCGAAAGTCGATTCGTGCGCCTACAATCATTTCTACTCAACTCCTTCTTGTTCAAGTGTACGGATAACGGGCTCAGAGCGAAGGGAGATTTTCGCATCATACACGCCCTCTGTTTCGAACATAACGAGTTCATTGGTACCAGGGTGTAATAAACCGTGCGGAACATAGAGCGTCATGATGGGACCCTTATCCCAAAAACGTCCGACATTCGTTCCGTTTACGAATGCCACACCCTTTCCAAAACCCGTAGTGTCGATAAAGGTATCAGCCGGCTCAGATATATCAAACTTTGCGCGATAAAAGGAAGGTTGCCCCTCTACCCAGCCGGCGGAATAATCAAGATTATCGATGTTATCGAGTGGCAGACAACGCATCTCCCAACCGGTAACAAAGTGAAGATCAACGCAAACTCCTGTCCTAATGCCCTTATGCTGCGTATCAGCGAGCAATTTGTGACCATAATTGACGCGACCCATATCCTCGGTCAGAACATCCAGGCGGTTGTGCTCACAGGGAAGAACGCAGTGAATATCTTCCCCGATGTGCTCCTGATACTGCGTCGCCACTTTGTCACCGTTCACAAACACCTGAGCGCGGTCGCGGGCGTCAATAACCCGAATACGCTCTTCATCTGCACGGTCACGCTCGACAGTCGTGGTATATAACGTATATCCATACGACTGACCCATCTCTTCCATGGGCATAGGATATTGGGCTTCAATCGGCTCCGAAAGAATATCGAGCACATTAAAGAGACTTACGCGCTCACTCACCGAAATATCGGGCATGGAAAACGCCTTTTTTGTTAACGGCTTGCTTTGCGCGATATCGGGATACAGCTCGTGAACTGTCCTTTGAATTGCGAAGTATTTCTCGGTCGGGTTGCCCTGTTCGTCCAATGGAGCATCGTAGTCATATGATGTCACCTGGTGCAGGTCATGCGTATGGCGTGCAGAACATCCGTTCATAAATCCAAAGTTGGTGCCTCCATGAAACATGTAGAGGTTTAAAGATCCTCCAAGCTCGAGCACCTCGCGAACGCAAGAGGCAAGATCTTCGGGATCGCGTCTGATGACGTTCTCCCCATAGCGATTGAACCAGCCGTCCCACAACTCCATGCACATAAGAGGCCATTGTTTTCCATGCTCCTTGTGAAAAGCAGAAAGAGCCTCAAAGTTCTCCTTTGCATGAGAACCAAAGTTGCCGGTGCACAACACATCATCGTCAATGAGCGTACCGGCACGAAGGCACCCACGCCACGGACCATCGGAAGTACAAAGGGGCACGGAAACCCCACGCTCGACCATAAGGCGACGAATCGCACGAAGATAGTCCTTATCCTCGCAATACGACCCATACTCGTTTTCAACCTGCATCATGATGATGTTTCCGCCCTTGTCAATCTGACGCGAGACGAGTATCGGCATGAGATGGTCGTAGTACTGCGCAACGTGAGCAAGAAATTTGGGGTCGCTGCTACGCGGCCTCATATCATGTTGGCGCAGCAGCCATGCTGGCATGCCGCCAAATTCCCATTCTGCACAAATAAACGGAGAGGGTCGAACAATTGCATACAGACCGAGAGATGCTGCCTCATCAAGAAATGCCGCCAAATCGATTGAGCCAGAAAAATCGAAAACGCCAGGCTTTGGCTCATGAAGATTCCACGGTACATACGTTTCGACCGTATTAAACCCAAGAGCCTTAAGGTTATAGAGCGAGTGGTGCCAGTCGCTCGGATGAACACGCATATAGTGAATCGCCCCCGACAAGATGGTGAACGGCTCATCATCGAGTAGGAATTGATTGGTGATCTTAAACGAATGCATGCTACTCCCGATCTTCGTGCTCTACGACGCCGATGCCGGTTCCTCGGCCCTCGGCTAAACACCTTGGCTATTATGGACGCATTAACGCAATTATGTAGACAGAATCTGAAGTGGTCCGTAAACGGTAGCGAAATGACGGTGAACGGCTTTAATAAAGAAAATTAAACTACCTGTTAGACCACTGTTTAATTATAGATTCCTAACGATTCTATATTTGAAAGGTGGTATGTTCCATCTATCCACTATTTCCTACTAGTTACGTTATGTTTAATCGCATTTCTTCAAATGCTTATCTACTTTGTTGTTGCCGATTTGAGTGCGCGTGCGCCAACCCAAGCATCGTCACGGCTTCAGTTCCCCTATTCATAAACATAAAACCCCGCCAACCGCAATCCCCAAAGGAACCGCGATCAGCGGGGCTCAAGCGCGCTCCCCAAGGGGAATCACGCTAGCTCACGAGCAGCGCGCTACTCTTCCCAGTAAGCATCTGCAAGCAGTTTAAAGCAGATCTTCTTGACCGGCTGCGCGCCATCGCCCGGGAACTCGAGCGTGGGCATGTGAGGCTCGCCGGCAACGAACAGCGCGAACTTGTCGTCGGCAAGATCGCCGGCGATCGAGGCGTCGGAATCGACCAGATCGTAGTCGTCCTTCTCGTCAAACTCCTGGACCAGCGTCAGGCTGCCCGTAGCGACCTTAAAGGCCTC
>CABUQY010000047.1 GCA_902493915.1 uncultured Collinsella sp. | reverse complement strand
TGGTGGACCTGACAAGATTCGAACTTGTGACCTCCCGGTTATCAGCCGGACGCTCTAACCAACTGAGCTACAGGTCCATCGCGCAAGGGATATATTAGACGAGTCGTTACGCGCGCGTCAACAACTTTTTTGAAAAACTTTGAAGGGTGCCCGCCGAGTGGGCGAGATGGGTTAGGTTTGCTGCTCGGACAGTCCTGCGCAAGACGAAGGCCACATTAAGTGGCCTTCTTTGCGTGCGGAACTCGCGACAAACCTAACCCATCTCGCCCACTCGGCGGGCACGGGGTCCAAGGTTGTCAAAAAAGCGGTCGGCGCGCAGGACGCCGACCGCCGATATATGGGGTCTGATATTTTCTACCAGCTAGGGCCTCTTACTCGTCGAGGAGATCCTCTGGCATGTCGTTGCCGTCGCCTAGGTCGACTGGGGCCTCTTCGGCATCGGCTGCGGCCTCGGCACCTTCGCCTTCGGGCTTCTCCTTGGCGGCCGTCATGCGGGCTACGGCGCATACGCGGTCGTTATCGTCGACGGTCATCATCTTGACGCCCTGGGTGGCGCGACCGGTTTGGCTGATCTCGTCGGTCTTGACGCGAATGACCGTCGCGCCCTCCGTCACGATGAACAGCTCATGCTGCGGGCCCACCGTCTTCATGGCTGCGAGGTTGCCCTTGCGCTCGGTCATCTGGATGGTGTAGACACCCTGACCGCCGCGGTTCTGCTCCGGGTAATCCGAGACCGGCGTGCGTTTGCCGTAGCCGCGTTCGGTAATGACGAACAGGTCGCCGTTACCGTTGGTAATCTCCATACCAAGAACGCTCATGCCCTCCTTCATGCCAATGCCGCGGACGCCGCTGGTATCGCGACCGGTGGCGCGCACCTGGTCCTCGGGGAACATAATCGCCTTGCCCGCGGTGGTTGCCATGATGATCTTGTCGCCCTCGCGCACGCGACGTACGGCGAGCAGCGCGTCGTCGTCCCTCAGGTTGATGGCGATCAGGCCGTCGCGGCGGCTACGGTCGTAGGCGCTCATCACGGTCTTCTTGACCATGCCGCTCTTGGTGGCAAACATCAGGTACTCGTCGGCGGGGAACTCGCGGCAGCTGATGACGCTCGCGATCTTCTCGCCCTCCTCGAAGGGCAGCAGGTTGACGATCGCGGTGCCGCGCGCCTGGCGCGTGCCGACCGGCAGCTCATGCACCTTCAGGCGATAGACTTTACCCTTGCTCGAGAAGAACAGCACGTACTCGTGCGTGGACGCGATGAACATCTCGTCGATAACGTCGTCCTCTTTGAGGTTGACACCCGACACGCCCTTGCCGCCGCGCTTTTGGGCGCGATAGGCGGCCACCGGGATGCGCTTGACGTAGCCCGTGTGAGTGATGGTCACGACCATGTCCTCGTCGGCAATCAAATCTTCGACATCCAGGTCCTTCTCGACATGGCTGATCTCGGTACGGCGCTTGTCGCCGAACTTCTTGGAAATCTCGCGCATCTCTTCCTTGATGACACCCAGGATTTTCTCCTCGTGCGCCAACAGGTCCTCGTAGTAGGCGATGGCGCGGCGCAAGCCGTCCAGCTCTTCCTGAATCTTGTCGCGCTCTAGGCCGGTCAGGCGGCGCAGCTTCATCTCGAGGATGGCCGTAGTCTGCTCGGGCGTAAAGCCAAAGCGCTCGATCAGGCGCCTGCTGGCCTCGGAGTCGGTCTGCGAGGAGCGGATGATGCTGATGACCTCGTCAATATGGTCGAGAGCCATCAGGTAGCCCTCGAGGATATGGGCACGCGCCTGGGCCTTCTTGAGGTCAAAGCGAGTGCGGCGGGTGACGACATCGACCTGGTGGTCGATGTAGTGCTGCAGCATCTCGCGCAGGCTCAGGCATTTGGGGACGCCGTTGACAAGCGCCAGGTTATTGGCGCCGAAGGTCGTCTGCAGCGAGGTGTACTTGTACAGGTTGTTGAGCACGACCTGCGGGATGACGCCCTTCTTGAGTTCGATGACCAGACGGATGCCCTTCTGGTTGGACTCATCGCGCATATCCGAGATGCCCTCAATGCGCTTGTCGTTGACGAGTTGGGCGATCTTCTCCTGCAGGGTGCCCTTGTTGACCATGTAGGGAATCTCGGTAAAGACCAAGCGGCTACGGCCGGTCTTGGTTGACTCCACATGAGCCTTGGCGCGCACGGTGATGGAGCCGCGGCCGGTCTCGTAGCTCTGCTTGATGCCGGCACTGCCCATGATGATGGCACCGGTGGGGAAGTCCGGACCGGGCATGATCTGCATGAGCTCGTCGACGGTGGCGTCGGGGTTGTCGATCAGGTAGCACGTGGCCTCGATCGCCTCGGTGAGGTTGTGCGGGGCGATGTTGGTGGCCATGCCGACGGCGATGCCCTGACTGCCGTTGACCAGCAGGTTGGGGAAGCGCGCGGGCAGCGCCTGGGGCTCGGCGAGCGACTCATCGTAGTTGGGCTGCCAGTCGACGGTATCCTTCTGCAGGTCACGCAGGAGCTCCATGGCGGGCTTTGCCAGGCGGCTCTCGGTGTAACGCATGGCGGCGGCGCCGTCGCCGTCGATGTTGCCGAAGTTGCCGTGACCGTCAATGAGCGGCGTGCGCATGGAGAACCACTGTGCCAGGCGGACCATGGCCTCATAGACCGCGAAGTCGCCGTGCGGATGGTACTTTCCGATAACTTCGCCGACCGTCCAGGCCGACTTCTTGTGCGGGCGGTTGGGGTAGATGCCGCTCTCGTTCATTGCGTACAGGATGCGGCGGTGCACCGGCTTTAAGCCGTCGCGCACGTCCGGCAGGGCGCGCGCCGTGATGACCGACATCGAATACTCGATAAATGACTGCTTCATCTCGCGGCCAAACTCCGAAATCTGGAGCTGGCCGCCGTTTATATCCTCGCCGGCCGAGGCGCCACGATCGACTTCGCCAAAGCTCTCCTCGAGCTCGCCGTCGTCGTCTTCTTCCTCGTCATCATCGGCATCGGGGTTATAGGCGTCCGGATCGCCGTCCTCGCCCTGCTCAGCACGGGCGAGCAGGCGCTTCAGATCGTCGGGCATGCCGGCATCGCCGGCCTCGCCCATACCCTCGTTATTGTTGATATCGTCTGCCACGTTACCTCCTCATGGTTTGCGTGGTCCATTAGTTCCCTACCACGGAGACGGCTTTTCCAGGTGCCGCAGATTCGCTCGAAAGAGGAGGGAAGCGTACTTGGGTACGCGACCGACGATTGAGGGCGAAAGTGCGGTGGCTGGGAAAGCCGAACAGGTTAGGCGTCTAGGAAGCGTGCGTCATGGGCGTGCTTCTCGATGTACTCGCGGCGATAGCCGACCTCGGAACCCATCAGCTCGCGCACGGCGCGGTCCGCCACCACGGCGTCCTCGATCGACACGCGCTGCAGGATGCGGGTCTTGGGATCCATCGTCGTCGAGGCAAGCTGCTTGGGGTCCATCTCGCCCAGGCCCTTGTAGCGCTGGACGGTATAGCCCTTGCGCTTCTTAGTGATCTTGCCGTCCTTGGCCTTGCCGTCCTCGTCGTTATCGTCGGGGTTCAGGCCCAGGCTCTGGATGGTGTCGCGCAGGATCTCGTCTTCGGGCTGGCGGCCGTTGGGATACACGTAGTGGATCTTGTTGCGCACCTTAATGCCAAAGATGGGCGGGCAGGCAACATAGACGTAGCCGGCATCGATCAGCGGACGCATGTACTTGTAGAAGAACGTCAGCAGCAGGATGCGGATATGCGCACCGTCGACGTCTGCATCGGTCATGATGATGATCTTGTGGTAGCGCGCCTTGGTGATATCGAAGTCGCCGCCGTCGCCGGCGCTCGTCGTGACGCCGCAGCCGATCGCGGTAATCAGCGACTGGATGGTGTCACTCGAGAACGCGCGATGGTCACCAACGCGTTCGACGTTCAGAATCTTGCCGCGCAGGGGCAGAATCGCCTGGATGTCTCGGCGACGGCCGTCCTTGGCCGAACCGCCTGCCGAGTCGCCCTCTACGATGAAGAGCTCGGTCAGCTCGGCATCGCGCACCGAGCAGTCAGCGAGCTTACCGGGCAGGGACGCCGTCTCGAGCAGGCTCTTGCGGCGGGTCGCCTCGCGCGCCTTGCGGGCGGCATTGCGCGCCTTGCAGGCCTGCTGCGCCTTCTTGACGATCTCGCGAGCGGGCTTAGGGTGCTCCTCGAGGTAATCGGCAAGGCCGTCGGTCACGATCTTGAGCGTCAGCGTGCGCATATAGGAGCTGCCGAGCTTGGCCTTGGTCTGGCCCTCAAACTGCGGATCGGGCAGCTTGACCGAGATAACGGCCGAAAGGCCCTCGCGCACATCGTCGCCGGTCAGATTGGCGTCTTTTTCCTTGAGCAGGTTCTGCTTGCGCGCGTAGTCGTTGATCACGCGGGTGAGCGCGGTGCGGAAGCCCTCAAGGTGCATGCCGCCCTCGGGAGTGTAGATGTCGTTGGCAAACGACATGACGTTCTCGCCGTAGCCGCTATTCCACTGCAGGGAAACCTCGACCTCGCCCATCTTGGCCGCAGGTGCGTCCGGGTGCGATTTGCCCTCGATGTAGATAGGCTCCTTAAAGGCCTCGGGGACGTCCTTGCCCTCGTTAAGGAACTTGACGAAGTCGATGATGCCGCCCTCGTAGCAAAACTCCTCCACGTGGGGAGTCGCCTCGCGCTCGTCGGTCAGCACGATCTTGAGGTTCTTATTGAGGAACGCCGTCTCCTGCAGACGGTTGTGCAGCGTATCGAAATCGTAGATGCAGGTCTCGAAGATCTCGTCGTCGGGCCAGAAGGTGACGGTGGTGCCCGTCGAATCCGAGGTGCCCACGACCTCCATCTTCTTGACGGTCTTGCCGCGCGAGAACTCCATCTCGTAGGTGTTGCCATCGCGACGAACCTGAACGACCACGCGCTTGGACAGCGCGTTGACGACGGAGATGCCCACGCCGTGCAGGCCGCCCGAGACCTTATAGGCCGAGTTATCGAACTTACCGCCGGCGTGCAAGATCGTCATGACGACCTCGAGCGTCGGGATCTTTTTAACAGGGTGCTCGTCGACGGGGATGCCGCGCCCGTTGTCGACGACCGTGATGGAGTTGTCGGCGTGGACCGTCACCTGGATCTCGGTGCAGAAACCGGCCATGGCCTCGTCGACGGAGTTGTCAACGATCTCCCACACCAGGTGATGCAGACCGCTGGCGCTCGTCGAGCCGATATACATGCCCGGGCGCTTACGAACGGCCTCGAGACCTTCGAGAATCTTAATCTCGCCGCCATCGTAATCGTTTTCGTTTGCCACACGTCCTCCTTCAGTCAAGAAAATGTGTACAGCCTTACTAGTTTATCGTAAAAAAATACCCTCGGGAACGAGGGTATTTGGCTCTACAAGGCCACCAGATGCGATTTAAGGCTCTTTTTTGCTTTGCACGCCCTTGGCCCACTCGGCACTGGCTCTCATGGCATTCTCGAGGGCCTCGCGCAGTTTTTGGTCTTCGATGGGCGCCACTTGGCGCTCGATCTCGGTACGCTCGGCCTCACTTAGGTCGGCGTGCGGGGCCGGCGGTCGCTCGGTCGGCGCCGGGCGCAGGCGCTCCTTGGCGGCGGGCGGCGTGTGACCGGGCGCGGTGGTTTTGAACACCAGGCCGTCCACATGCGCACCGGCGCGCTCCATGCGCGCACGGATGATCTCGCGCAACAGCGTCATTTCCTGCGTCCACGAGGGCGAGTCGAGATATACCAGCAGCTCATTGGACTCGGGCAGGTAGCGCAGTCCCGTCACATGCCGCCCCTCGCGCGTGCCCGAGCACACCGCGTTCCATGCGCGATAGACCGTGCGCGACTCCTCGGCGGCCTCCATCTGCGCACGGCGCTCGGGGGTCGCAGCCGCCAGGATGCGCTGGCGCTCTGCGTTCAAAAACCCGCTGAAGGCGACCGTTTCGCTCTCGCGCTCGTAATTAGCACGTCTCACCCATGCTCACCACCTTGGCTCGATCAAGCAGGTCATCGGTAAAGTACCCCAGGTTGGTCGTAGTTATGACCGTCTGGATATCATCGCCGATCAGCCGCAGGAAAGCGCCGCGACGCTCGCCGTCGAGCTCGCTCATCACGTCGTCCAGAAGCAGCAGTGGGGCGGTGCCCAGGACATCGCGAGCCACGGCAACCTCGGCCACCTTCCAGGACAGCACCAGCGTGCGCTGCTGCCCTTGGCTGGCAAATGAACGGGCGGAGCGACCCGCCACGGTGAACTCGATCTCGTCGCGATGCGGTCCCACCAACGTCACGCCGCGGCGAATTTCCTCGTCGGTATGCTCGTCAAGGGCGGCCAGCATGCGCTCGTACGCCCAACCCTTCAGCTCTTCGCGATCCTCGACCTGGGGCAAATCCCCCAGCGTGGACGCATAGGTCACGTTGGCGGCCTCACCTGACGCCACTTGCCCGTAGGCAGTGTGTACATGGCCCGCCAGCCGGTCGAGCAGAGCCAACCGGTGCACGAGCAGGGCCGAGCCCGCGCGGGCAATCGAATCGTTCCACGCGCTGAGCATCTCGCGGCAGCACCAGGTCTCCTTGAGCAAGGCATTACGCTGGGTCACGCAGCGCCCATAGGTGCTCGCAAGATCGGCA
Organism: uncultured Collinsella sp.; assembly: GCA_902493915.1. Taxonomy (GTDB): domain Bacteria; phylum Actinomycetota; class Coriobacteriia; order Coriobacteriales; family Coriobacteriaceae; genus Collinsella. The sequence continues at coordinate 6,057 of CABUQY010000047.1, read as the reverse complement.
TAGCGTGCGCTCAGTTGCATGCCAAAGTCATCGAGGGCGGCGCGGCGCACACTGGCGCCTCGCTTAACCATGTCCAGATGGTCGGGGCAAAACAGCACGCTCGGCAGAACCCCGCGCACACCGGCGGCAGAGCATCTCTTGCCGTTGCGGCTAAACGAGCGCTTACCGTCCTCCGCGCTCAATCCCATATCAAGCACGCGGCCGCCGCCCTCGAGCCTCAGCTCGATCTTGCACGAGCCCACGCCGTCATGGACGAGCTCGGCTGCGGTCGGATGCCTAAACGAGGCGCCGCTCGTCAGCAGCTGCAGCGCCTCTATGAGATTGGTCTTTCCCGCCGCGTTGGGTCCCGCAAGTATCGTCACGCCCTCGTCCAGGGCAAGGCGATAGCTATCGAAGCTGCGGTAGTGCGCGACGGAAAGATCGCGGGCGAACATGGTCATGGCGCAGCGCTAGATGCGGACCGGCATGACCAGGTACAGGTAGTTGATCTTGTCGTAGGACTTGAAGATGCCCGCCTGCGAGTAGCTCTTGAGCTCCAGCGTGATCTCCTTCTCCTTGGACAGGGCATTGAGGCAGCCGAAGATGTAATGGTAGTTGAAGGCGATGGTACCCGACTCGCCCTCGGCCTCGACATCGATCGTCTCCTGCGCAAGGTCCTGGTCATTGGAAATGGAGGACAGGCCCATCTGCCCGTTCTCGACATCGATCTCGAACTTGACGGCGGGGTTGGCGCTCGCGATAACGGCCACACGCTTAAGGGCGGCGTTAAAGGCGGCGACGTCGATCTTGACGCTCGTCACGCACGAATCGGGGATGAGCTGCTTGTAATTGGGATACACGCCCTCTATGCGGCGCGACACGTAGGTGGTGTTGCCGGCCTCAAAGACAACCTGGGTGTCGGTAGCCCCGATCATGATGGTCGCTTGGCTGGCCATGATGTTCAGCGCGTCGTTAAAGGCGTCAGCCGGAACGTTGAGCTCAAAGGAGCCCTCGAGGGTCGAGGTCTCGACCTGCGTATCGCACACGGCCAAGCGGAAGGAATCGGTCGCTACCAGGCGTACGGTGTTGTTCTCGACCTTCATGTGCACGCCGCCCAGGATGGGGCGAGCCTTGTCGGTCGAGGTGACGCGCCACACGCGGCCGACCATTTCGGACAAGACATCGGTCGGCAGCTCCACGGCACTCTCGATGGCATAGGCCGGAAACTCGGGGAAGTCATTGGCATCGAGCGTGTTCAGCCTAAAAGAGCTCTTCTCGCAACCAATCAGCACCTGGCGCTCGGACAGCTCAAAGGTGACCGGGGCATCGGGGAGGGTCTTGGTGATATTGGAGAGCATCTTACAGGGAATAACCATCTCGCCCTCTTCTTCGACATGCGCCGCGATGCGATGACGGATCGAGATGGTGTAGTTAGAGGTCTGGAATTCCAAGATGCCGTCTTGGGCCTTAACGAGCACGCCCGACAGGATGGGGAGGGTGGATGCCGAAGCGACACCCTTCATAACGACGCCGATGGCTTGTGTAAGCGAGCTCTGGCTGACGGTGAACTTCATCTTTTAATACCTTTCTATAGATATAAATATCTTAATAATAGTAATAGCACTGACGAAACTGTTGATTACTCCCAAAGACGCAGGTCAGACCCAGAAAGAGAATCGACAGCAACCTGTGTGCAACAGGGGTGGTTTTCCACGTTCAAAACCTGCGCAAAACTTTTCATCACCGCGGGTTGGGTTTTAGACACCTTATGCCCGTGGTTTCGACAAGTTTTCAACAGGTGTCTCTATTTCCCTACGAGCGCAGTGTAATTTTATCGCGCAGCGACTTGAGGTCTTCGGTGACGGTGCGGTCTTCCTGGATCATCTTCTGGACCTTTTTGTAACTCGTGCTGACGGTCGAGTGGTTGCGGTTGCCAAATTCGGCGCCCACCGCCGTGGTCGTCATCTCGCACATCTCGATGGCCAGATAGATGGCAATATGGCGTGCTTTGGCGATATTGGCGTTGCGACGCGGGCCGATGAGCTCCTCGTGCGTCACGCCGTACTGCTCTTCGATGACGGACTGAACCGTCTGGACGTTGATCTTTTTGGCCGATGTGTCGAAGTACTGGCTGGCGATGGCGTCGATATCGTCAAAGGTGAGCTCCCCGCCCTCGCGCTCGCGGTCGCCCGCCTCGCCGGCGCAACGCTCGCAAAAGCTCTCGAGCTCGCGGATGTTGGTGCCCGAGACCTCGGCCATGTGTTTAAAGTGCTCGTCGGTCAGGTGCCCGCCGTCGCCCCCATAGGCCGCCAGCAGCGAGTCGTCGCCTGCCTCGGGAGCGGCGACGATGGTGTTCTCGTAATAGCGCTGCAAGATCTTGTATTTCATCTCGTAGCTGGGCTCTGCGACCAGGCAGAGCATGCCGGCGTTGAAGCGGCTGGTCAGACGCTCGTCCATGCTCAGGTCCTTGGGGGCGCGGTCTGCCGCGATGACGACCTTCTTGTTGTTGCGGATGAACTCGTCCATGAGCTGGAAAAAGTAGTCCACGCTCGCGCGCTTGCCGATGATGTTTTGGATGTCATCGATGATGAGCACGTCCACGCCGTGGTATGCCTGCATGATAGGGGCGTTGCTCTTCTTTTGGCGGTCGAACTCGGTCATCAGGTCGTCCAGATATGCCTGGGAGTTGGCATACTTGACCTTGATCTCGGGCGACTTCTCGGCGAGCTCGTTTTTGATGGCAAGCAGTAGGTGCGTCTTGCCCAGGCCCGATTTGCCGTAGATGAACAGTGATGTGCACGTGCCGCGCTCGTCCGCGAGGGCGGCAAACTTGAGTGCCGAGCGATAGGCATGGCTGTTCTCGGGGCCGTAGACAAAGTTCTCAAAGGTAAATTTTGAGTTCGCGGCGAGCGGGGCTCCATCCGTATTCTGCTCGGCCGGTACGGTCGGTGCTGGCATGGGTGAAGCGGGGGTCGCAGCTTGCGTGGACTTAGTCGGCGCTCCGCCCTTCATCTGGTTCATCATGCGACGAAAGTCATCGGCCGAGAGCGTGTTCTTGATTGCAATGCCCGAATCCGCGCCCGCCGCTGCGTCGTGAGCGATAGGCATGTGCGTGACGGGTGCGTTCGTTGACGCCGCAGCGGTAGGCAACGGTGCCATGGTTTCACGGGAAACATCGCTGTGCTGGTGCTCGATTGTCGGCACGTCGCCTGCGGAGGCCGGCACCGCCGGGGAGGCAGCGGGAGCCGCGGCAGGCGCCGTCGCGGCAGCGGATTCCGCCACGGCTCCTTGCGGTGCCACGATGTCGAGCGCAATCGGTGCAAAGGCGATTTCTTCCAGATAGGCCTCAATAGTCGGCTGATGCTTTTTGAGCTGCGCGATGGCAAAGCGCGAGGGGGCCTCGATCGTGAGCGTATCTTCGGTCAGGCTTATGGCGCGCGATTGCCCCAGCATGTTGATGAGGCGTGCATCTTGGCCGTCGCGCTGGCAAAAGGCGATGGCATCCCCCAGGATGATGCTTGCTTCCTCGTCCACTGTCTCTCCCGTTCTTTAGCTCTGAGCTCGCACGCGAGCGGCGCCGAGTTCGGTCAGATGGTATTTCTGGCCATGCTTGATGACCAAGCCGGCCTGCGCCAAGTCATTGAGTGTGCGTGACCAAGTGGGGGCCGAGTTTCCAAACGCCCTCGCCAGATCGGTAGCACCGCACGCTTGATTTTGTGCCAGATAGCCCAGTGCGGCGTTGCCGCGATCGCTTACGAACACGTCCGGTTGTGGCTGCGCATACTGATTTGCTGCATTAGGATACATCATTTGAGCTGCTGGTTGTTGAGAACCCTGCATCGGCGGCATTTGCTGTTGAAAACTTTGAGGCCACTGTTGGTAAGGCTGCGGGGTCATCTGCTGGGCCCAGGGGTTGTACTGCTGCTGCGGCATCTGCTGGTACGGCTGCTGATATCCCTGCTGGTACTGCTGTGGGAACTGCTGGCCATACCCCAGTGGCGGCATCTGCTGATATGGATATCCCTGTTGGTACGGCTGATAGCCCATTTGCTGGCCGCCCGGTGCCCCCGTCGCCTGCTGCATTGCTGCTGCATCCTGATCCGCCAGCGGCATGGCCTCTGGCGCGTTTGACGGCATCGACATCGATGCCGCCTGGGACTGTTGTGTAGGAAGCATTCCGGGCTGCTGCATCTGTCCCACGGGGCGCTGCATCTGTTGCGTTGCCATGGGCTGCTGCGCAAAAGCTCCCGGCAGGGGATATGTGGGATGCTCGGTCTCGGGGCGCACGGCGGCGCCACGCCCGCCGGCACGCTCGATTTCCTGTACGCGCTTGGGGTTCAGGCTCACAGTCACCACGGTGCCGTTGCCCATGTTGTCTTCGATGGAGACGGCGCCTCCGGCATTTTCCAGGTACTCCTGCACCATGGGAAAACCCGCTCCAGTTCCGCGGATATACCGCTTCATCTTACTGTTTGCGCTGGTTACACCAAAGTCGAAGGCGCGTTCCTTGTCATCGATGCCCGGCCCCTGATCGGCAAAGCGAATCGTGTCTCCGCCGTCCAGGATCGAGATGATGGGCTCTGCAAAGTGGGCGTGGATAAAGTTTTCGACAATCTCGCGGATGACCATGAGCGAGATGTGGCCGCCCTGTTCCTTCATGCATTGGTAGACGGTGTTGGTCGTCTCTTCCAGATACGTGCGGACGTCTTGCGGCTCGATGACAATCACGCGCGGGGTCGACAGCATGTCGTCGTATACCGCTATGCGCGCCGCATACATCGCTGCCGGCGCTTTTACTGCGGCTTGTTCGCCCTCGTCGCGCTCTTCGCGTACGCCGGTGATGTGCTCGTTGTCGGGTGCCGGATCTCCGGAATCGACCATGGTGTAAAAGTCGTCAGACATGCCGCTCGCAATCTTTCAAAAGGTTTCGAACAAATAGTAGCTCACCGTGCAATGTTTCTCATCTTTCGACAACTTTTCAAAACCTGTTGAAAACTTTGGAAATCGGACGAAAAGTTCTCAACATTGCCAACATGACCTGTTGAAAACTCGATGAAATATCGTGAAAAGTTGCCCACTGCCTCAAATACCGATTCTGCTTATGGGGGAACCGTGTACTCTTTGCAACCTTTTACCTTTGATTTCTTGACATTTGAACATTGATTTCCCTACAATCTTCAAGCTCACGTGTCTATATCTGCGTCCGCGTCCCCGCGGACACTCGAAATGCAGCAGGAGGAACTTAAGATGAAGCGTACGTATCAGCCTAATAAGCGTAAGCGTGCCAAGACCCATGGCTTCCGTGCCCGTATGGCCACTAAGGGTGGTCGTGCCGTGCTCGCCCGTCGTCGCGCCAAGGGCCGCAAGCGTCTCACTGTCTAGCAGCGATACACACATCTCGCATGAAGACTATTAAGTCTCGGCAAGATTTCGAGCATGTGTTCAGTCAGGGGCGTCGTTTCAATCATCCTCTGATTCGAATGACCATATGTGAATCGGTTGGCGAAGGCGACTCCGGAAGGGTCGCCTTCGTTGGTGCTAAACGGCTCGGTTGTGCGGTCGTGCGCAACCGTTCTAAGCGTGTGATGCGCGAGGCCGCCCGCAGCTGCGGATTTCCCGTTGCGGGTTATGACATCATCTTGTTCGCAACTCCCAAGACGAGGGTTTCCTCGCCGCAGGAGATGGACAAGGCGTTGCGTTCGCTTATGAAACGCGCCGGCGTTGCCGGGGAGGAGCGATGAGCAATCACGTCTTGCGGCGTGTTGCCATCGCTCCTATTCGCATATATCAACAGGTTATTTCGCCCTTATTGCCTGACGCCTGCATTTATTACCCAACGTGCTCGCAATACGCTATCCAGGCGATTGAGAAGTACGGTGTTTTGAGAGGCTGCTGGCTTGCCGTGAGGCGCATCGCTCGCTGCAATCCCCTGCACGTCGGCGGTTATGACCCTGTGCCTTAGCGGGCACTCGCTATCGGAGGAAAACTTACATGTGGGATTGGATCGTTAACATCCTTTTTGAGCTGCTCAAGCTCATCCAGACCTTTGCGGTCGACTGGGGCCTGTCCATCATCATC
>CABUQY010000046.1 GCA_902493915.1 uncultured Collinsella sp. | reverse complement strand
GTTCGCGGTGTTCGAGACAGCGGTCCCCAGATCGCGGTTCGCGGCAGGGGAGTGCGAGGCGGTCGGGCGAGCGGTGTCAGCAGCATCCGCATCGGCAGCCTGCGGCACGGCGATATTGCCGGTGCCGCCCTCGACCACAGAAAAGCCTGCTGCGTGCGGGTCGACCGCATCGGCGCCAATCGTGGGATGCTCGAGCTGCAGAAACGAGGGCATGGTGCTGCCCTGGTCGGCAACCGGAGTCTCGCCGGGTACAAAGGTCGAGGCCGCCTCGGCAGCCTCCTCTTCCTCGGCGTCAACGTCAGCGTCGGCCACGGCGTCTTTCATCGCTTTGACGGCATCCATCATGGAGTCCATGACGGCGTCGAGCTCTTCTTCCGAAGAAACCTCGATAGGGCCCGCAGCTTGCGGAGCAGCATCCTGTACGGGGCGGTCGTCCTGAGCGGGCGCATCGTCGTTTTGCTCGTCTGCATCTTCGGCGCCAGGGGTTTCCGCCGTAGCGCTTTCGTCCAAGAATGGGCCGTCGAGGTCAATATCATCGCAGGTCACAGCGTCGGCATCTGCAGTGACCTCTGCGGAATCATCAATATGCTGTTGAGTCTGGGGGTCCAGCTCGTCTGTCATAGGCATGTGCTCCTCATCGTAGTTTGTCACCCTATGATAAAGTCTCGCGCCGACATCCCGCGCGCTGCAGCAAAGTTTCAAAACGTGTTCGATGGCTCGCGTCGATAGCAAAAACTCGGCCACTTTATCCAGTTTGTACTTGACATTCCCTTCGCCGAAAGACGTTGCGCCGTTCGCCTGCCATGGGCTTTATTTTTCGCTTGAACCCGCTAAAGTTGCATTTCAGCTTTTGGCGCGTGAAGTTGGATGCGCGCAGTCGACGGGCAGGCCCGTCGCGATTTGAAAGGACTTTGTATGGGACTTTTCACTGGTAAGACCGTGATCGTTACCGGCGGCGGCAAGGCCACGCTCAAGGACGGCTCCGCTGGTTCCATCGGCTACGGCATCGATATCGCTTTTGCCAAGGAGGGCGCAAACCTCGTCATTACCGGCCGCAACGTTGCCAAGCTCGAGGCTGCCAAGGAATCCCTTGAGGCCGAGTACGGCGTCAAGGTTCTGCCTGTTCAGGCCGATGTTTCGGCTGGTCAGGACAACGAAGCCGTCGTCCAGAACGTCATCGACAAGGCCATTGAGGAGTTCGGCCGCATCGACGCCGTCGTCAACAATGCTCAGGCCAGCGCTTCGGGCGTGACGATCGCCGATCACACCATGGACCAGTTCAACCTCGCCATTTACTCCGGTCTGTATGCCACCTACCTGTACATGCAGAAGGCCTACCCGCACCTGAAGGAGACCAAGGGCTCCGTGGTCAACTTTGCTTCGGGCGCCGGCCTGTTTGGCAACTATGGCCAGTGCAGCTACGCCGCTGCCAAGGAGGGCATCCGCGGTCTGACCCGCGTCGCTGCCAACGAGTGGGGCAAGGACGGCATCAACGTCAATATCGTTTGCCCGCTTGCTTGGACCGCCGCGCTCGAGAACTTCCAGGATGCCTATCCCGAGGCGTTCAAGGCCAACGTCCACATGCCGCCGGCGGGTCACTACGGCGACGTCGAGAAGGAAATCGGCCGCGTTGTCGTTCAGCTCTGCGGTCCCGACTTTAAGTATATGAACGGCGAGACCGTCACCCTCGAGGGTGGCATGGGCCAGCGTCCGTAGGGGTTACGCGGTTTTACCAAACCGCGTAACCAGTTGACGCTGCAAACCCGCCAGAGCGGCAATCTGCCTTTCAACTTCGGCGGCATGACCAGAAGGTCAATGCCGCCTCGTTTCAAGGCACCTTGCTCGCTCTGGCGGGTTTTCGCTGTCGGTGCCATAACATCGGCGCTGCCTTGGCTGTTGGAAATGATCCCAGATGTAGTCTTTGGGGACGTTCTTAAACGACTATGACCCCTTTGCATCAGTTTCTGTCGAGTCGGTGCTTCTTGCGGGTTGCCCGTATAATGGTTTGCGTATGAACCGCAACCAAGGAGTTCCAGTTTATGGACCAGAACCTTTTTAAATTCGACCTGATCGCCGAGGACCCGACGACGCACGCGCGTGCCGGCGTACTGCACACCCCGCACGGCGACATCGAGACGCCGATTTTTATGCCCGTGGGCACCAAGGCAAACGTCAAGGGCATTCCTACCGAGACTGTCAAGAAGCTCGGCGCCCAGATCGTGCTCGCCAATACCTATCATCTGTCCATGCGTCCCGGCGAGGACACCATCGCCGAGCTGGGCGGCCTGCACAAGTTCATGAACTGGCACGGCCCCATCCTCACCGACTCGGGCGGTTTCCAGGTCTTCAGCCACAACGATGCCGTCAAGCTCACCGACGAGGGCGTGCGCTTTATCGTCAACGATTACGACGGCCGCCACGTGTTTTGGACGCCCGAGGACAACATGGAAATCGCCATGAAACTCGGCTCCGATATCTGCATGCAGCTCGACCAGTGCCCGGGCTATCCCGCCACGCGCGCCTACGTTGAGCGCGCCGTTGAGCTGTCGAGCATGTGGGCCGAGCGCTGCTATAAGGCGCATACCCGCGATGACCAGGCGCTCTTTGGCATCGTTCAGGGCGGCATGCACCTGGATCTGCGCCTGCGTTCGCTGCGCCATCTGGAGGAGTGCGGCGACTTCCCGGGCTATGGTATCGGTGGCTATTCGGTGGGCGAGGATCACGAGACCATGTTCGAGACCCTGGCGCCGCTCGTGAGCGAGTACATGCCCAAGCATAAGCCGCGCTACCTGATGGGTGTCGGCAACCCCACCACGCTCGTACGCGGCGTGGGCGTGGGCATCGACATGTTCGACTGTGTGCTGCCGACGCGCACCGGTCGCATGGGTACGGCGTTCTCCAGTGAAGGTCGCCTTAACTTCCGTAACGCGCGCTTTGCGCACGACGACGGCCCCATCGACCCCACCTGCACCTGCCCGGTATGCACGGGCGGCTACAGCCGCGCGCTCATCCGTCACATGGTCACGCAGAAGGAGATGCTCGGCGGCATTCTGCTGTCGATGCACAACATCTACTACCTGCTCAACCTGATGCAGCGCGCCCGCCAGGCCATTATCGAGGGCCGCTACGGCGCGTTTGTGAGCGACTGGATGAATAGCCCTGCGGCGGTGGACTACTAAGAGCGACAGACACGCTTGCAGAGCGTGGGCACGGCAATGGTCGAGCGCCAGCCGGTCGTCACATTCGCTGACACCGGCTGCGCGACCGCTGACCGATAGCTTGCAAGTGCTTGATGCATCGTGGGTACCATACCGAATAGTTGATGTTCGGGCGGGTGTTTGACGCATGGCGTCGACCCCGCCCGCTTTTCTTTTTCTCGATAGGAGTACCCATGATTAAGAATGAGAACGTCGAGGGCGAGCCTGCCTACGACGAGACGTACCGCCGCGGCCCCGTGGTCATGCGCGGCCCCATGATTCCCAAGGACAACACCTACGCCAACCTGCTGGCGCCCGAGGACTCGACCGACTGGTTGCACACCGACCCCTGGCGCGTGCTGCGCATTCAGGCAGAGTTCGTTGATGGTTTTGGCGCACTTGCCGAGCTTGGTCCTGCAGTGACCATCTTCGGCAGTGCCCGCACGCCCAAGACCGATCCGCTCTACAAGGCGGCACGCGCCGTTGGCCGCAAGATCGCCCAGCGCGGCGTGGCGGTTATCACCGGCGGTGGTCCCGGCGTCATGGAGGCGGCCAACAGGGGAGCGGCGAGCGCCAACGGCAAGTCGGTCGGCTTGGGTATCGAGCTTCCGCACGAGCACGGGCTCAACAAATATGTGAACCTTGGCATGGACTTCCGTTACTTCTTTGTGCGCAAGACCATGTTCGTCAAATACAGCTCGGGCGCTATCGTGTTTCCCGGTGGCTTTGGTACGCTCGACGAGATGTTCGAGGTGCTCACGCTGGTGCAGACGCACAAGGTCAAGCGCATGCCGCTCGTGCTGGTGGGCAGCGAGTACTGGCAGGGCCTGTTCGACTGGCTCAACGGTCCGGTGATGGACGCCGGCATGATCAGTCCGCTCGATCCGGATCTGGTACACATTACCGACGACCTCAACGAGGCCGTTGACATTGCGCTCAGCGGGCTGATGTAGATCAATCGTGCCCACGCGACATGAATACGCATGGCAATCTGATGTTATCTAACATCAGATTGCCATTTATATTGGGTATACTGGTGTAAAGGACGAGGGCGAGGAGGTCGCAAATGTCTACAGCAACAGTTAAGCCTACGACGGTTCGAATCGAAGAGGGGCTCAAGGAGCAGGCGACTGAGTTCTTGGATTCGGTCGGCCTCAGCCTCAATTCCTATCTCAATCTTGCCGTTCGGCAGCTGGTAAATCAGCGAAAGATTCCTTTTGAGATTGTAGGAAGGGCGGAGGTGCCCAACGAGGTGACGAGGCGCGCCATGGTGATCGCTGAGGCTCATGAGCTGGGGATTTTGCCGGACGATAGCCTGTCATTCAATAACGCTGATGAGCTTATGTCATTCCTCGATGAGGAATAGCGATGTTCGAGATTAAAGTCGAGGCTCAATTTAAGGTGGACTACAAACGAACGATGCGCATGCATCCGCAGCTAAAAAGTGAGTTTAAAGCGGCGGTTGCAGAGCTTGTGGCTCATGGGTCACTTCCGGCGGAGTATGGCGCCCACGAGCTCTCAAACCCGGGCGGAAACTACAACGGCCACATCGATTTCCACCTATCCGATGGCTTGGTCGATGTGGTCGTTCTTTATCTTCCCCATAAGACTAACCCAGTGATTAGGCTGGTGAGAATGGGCACTCATCAGGAACTGTTTCAGGGTCCGCTGGGCTGATCGCCGATTTCTAAGTTGCGGTGGAATAGGGATTGATTGGCGGCTAATAAGCCAAAAACAGTCCCTATTCCACCGCAACTGATGTGGGCGCCCCGTTCGCTGCTGCGGCCCCCGGTTCTCCTCATTGCTGGATTTCGCTCAAAAACTCAGCGGCGACTTCGTTGCTTTTGAAACGGATGCTGCGGTCTTCTTTCTTGGGGAATGCCAGCAGCGGGATAGTCCCGTACCAGACAGTTTCCTCGTCAATCACGGCCGCGCACAGCCGCCCTTTGGCCTTGACGGAATAGTCGACGTTCATCTCGGCAAAAATCGCTTTCGCGTCATCGCGCGGAGGTGAGGCAACATAAACCTCAAGGGTAATCCCACGGGCGGCTGCGCCTGCGAGTGTGGTGGTGAGTTTCGTGAGGCATGCGGCGGATGCGTAGGATGCGGCTATGAAGGCACTCTTTGTGGCACCGGTGATGTCTTGAATTAATGCCTCAATAGCGTTTGCCGGCTCTATGAGAATGTTGTAATCGGGTTGCTCGCTGTCCTCTGCTGAATAAATTTCGTACCCCAACTTGGCGTACGTCTTGAGTCTTTTCTGGTACATGCGGGCGAGCATGGGTATCGACAGGTCAATGTAGTCGAATATCTCAACCTGTTGCTTGCCCTCGTGGCTTCTATGCAGTCTGCCCACCTGCTGCGTTACGCTGCCGTCCCAAGATATCGGCGTGGCAATGAAAAGGGTGTCAAGGTAGGACAGATCGAAGCCCTCGCTCAGAAGGCTTTCGGTGGCGACGATGATTCGATGTTCATGCTCAAAGCCGGGAAGACTGTTCAGTATCGCTTTTCTTTCTTTGGCGCCGATTTCTCCGGTTAAGAGTATGGGCTCGTGTCTGCGATCATTAAGCAACCTGAACAGTTCCTCAGCATGCTTTTTCCTTTTGGATAGTATGAGCGGATGTCGACCGTTTGACGCTGCTTCGAGGGCGTCATCGACAATCAATTCGTTTCTTGCCGCATGTGCACACAGCATATCGAGAATCTGATTGAAGCTTGCATCCGGCTCGTAGGCGGATAGCCGAATGCCGGTAAATCTCGGTCGAACGATGCGCTGGATGCCCTGCTGAATTGCCTGCGTTTTTGGATCGATGACATAGCGAAGCGGGCCGCAGAGCATCGAGAGCGCCCGCGTGAGTCCGTCGGAGCGCTCGGGTGTCGCGGAGAGGCCATATATATATTTGGCTGGAGCGGACTTGAGGACGAGCTCGAGCTGTGGCGCGGCAGCATGGTGGCATTCGTCGCAGATAATGAGGCCGTAATTACGAACAAGGTTCTTAACTATCGGCTCCCCGGTTTGGGAGTCTTTGCCAGATAGCGACTGAAAGGAAGCGACGTCGATAAGGCCGCTGACGGCGGTTTTGCCCCCTCCGATTTGTCCAATAAGGGGAGGTTGCTTTTTGCTGATTCGTCCTTTTGGCGTTCGGACCGGCTCTCTGGTGTCCGTAATGTCGAGAAATCGTTCGAGCTGCGATTTCCATTGGGCTATGAGCGCGGTCTTTGGAACAATGACGAGCGCCGGAAGACCAACGGCGGCAATAAGATAAGCTCCGATGACGGTTTTACCGAAGCCCGTTGGCGCAGACATGATTCCGTCTTCGTATTCAAGCATCTGGTCGGCGGCAATTTGCTGTTCGGGATGAAGGGTCCCTTTGAATGCCATCTCAATTGGATTGCCCGTGCTACGTTCGTCTGAATAATGGGCAGTAACGTGGGCTTCTTGAATCAGCTGCTCAAGTTGGGCTTTGCAGCCTCTGGGAATCGCGACGCGGCCATCTCTAAGTTCGCTGAGGTCTATGAGTCGCGGTTTGCCGAATACTGATTGATGCATAGATTGCGCACGGAAGAACTCCGGGTTGGCAAATGTCGCAAGCCTGCGGATTTCCATTTGAGCTGCCGGGCTCAGAGACTTTTCGGGGATGTAGAGCATATCGGCTTGTGTGACGGGCAGGTTCGAGGGGAAGTCTCGTGGCGTGAGCGGGAGCCGCTTTCGTGGCTTTTGGACATTGCGCCTGGTTTTGTTTGTCGCTGCAGCTGTTGCTATTCCAAGCGGTTTGTTTTTGGTGTCCTCGATCAGACGATCCACCGTCGCACGCGAGATTAGTTGGATTTGCGAAAGGTAAAGCCATTGGTCGGGAAAGGGCTCGAATCGTTCGTCAACAAATACGCTGTTTCCTTCCCGCTGCGCTTTTCCCTGAAAGGGCAGCGCAATGAGATTTCCAAAGCCGCCTTCAGGAATGGTGGACTGCGCGGGTATCATTCGGTCAAAGGCTTCGAAGGTGATTGTCTTGTTGAGTGCCGCTGCTTCGGCGATAAGGCAGCTACCGAAATCTCGTGCTGTCTTTGCGTTTATAGGTTCTAGGAAGAAAAACCAGATATGCGCGCCGTTGCCTGACCTTGATCGCTCGACCGCAGCGTTAATTCCATGGTTTTTTACGACAAGCCTGATAGCGTTTGTCGCTTCTTTCCAATCGGCTTTGTCAAAATCAATGACAAGGACATTTGTGTTGCAGTCTTTGTCGAGAACATATTGACCTATGACGTCCCGGAGCCTGTCGTCGCTGCCTTTGAAATGGGCGATAATGGCGGCATCGTTCAGCTCAAGGAATGTGCGGCTGCGACATTCAGCGCATTTAATTCTGTGATGGTTTGCTTTGGGGCAAATGCCTGACTTCCACTCATTTGCGCAGGCGGGTGTATAGCCGATGCCCCCGTCTTTTCTGCGATACCCGTGAGCGTGCACATCTTTGCGGCCGGTAAAAAGATTGCGAAAGAGCTCGAGTTTGTCGCGCGCTGGGCTCGCGCTGGTAACGATGCCCTCGGTCTGCGCACGTTCGCCGAAAGATTTGCCGGCTTTGTCCCATTCTTCGAGTGTTGCGTAACGGATGTCTGGACCGTTGCTACAGATTACGATCTGCTTACGCGGATCTGAAGCGTGGACAACCGTTTTATTGAGTTTGAATAAGGCGTTCCCGAAAAGGGCGTATTGATGCACGGCGTTGCTCATTTGAATGCCATTCTTGTCAGCGTTCATTGGGATGAGGGTACGTCATTTCAGCTTTATGAGATACGCGACTTCGATTTTGGTTCGGTAATAGTGGGGTACCGATCCGTGAGTGGCAATTAGCCGGTGCCAAAACGTGCGGCGGCTATTGTTAAAGGTGTTTTGGCGGCTATGGGGCGTGTTGGCGGCGTGGGGAGGGGTCCTCGAATGACTCCGTGGTCAAATAACGTCAAATATGAGTACTGTTGTTAATGTAGTCTCATAACATTTGGTAAGAATAGAATACCAATTCCACATTATTCTATATATCTAACCCACTAAACACGGAATTTTGAGCCTTGGCAAGACGTGGAATTGATCGAAATGATCAATTCCGGCGAGATTTTGCTGCTACTAATTTGGTGGCGGTACTCATATTTGCCATTTTTTGTCCAGTGGGTACCGCGAGGGGCCTGTTCGACTGGCTCAACGGCCCGGTGATGGATGCCGGCATGATCAGCCCACTCGATCCAGACCTTGTCCACATCACCGACGACCTCAACGAAGCCGTCGACATCGCCCTGAGCGGGCTGATGTAGGGTAGGTAAAATGGGACGGGGCTAAAAGACTGGTCTGAAACGTTTAATACCAGTCTTTTTAGCCCCGTCCCAAATGAACTGCTTCTAAGTTGCGGTGGAATAGGGATTGATTTGCGGCTGATAAGCCAAAAACAGTCCCTATTTCACCGCAAGTGGTATGGGTAGCCCTAATTGGCAGGTTGGTAGCGGGGGCAGTAGCTGATGGCGATGGCGTCGACGCCTACGTGGGTGGCGATGGTGCAGCCGATGGGGCCGGTGCCGGCGTCTACGTAATCTTGGCCCGCGAGTGCCTCGTTGACAAGCTCCTGCTCCTCGGCGGCGCCGGTCGTGAGCACACGCACGCTTGAGCCCGGGTGCTCGTCCAAAAACGCGAGGCAATCTGCCATGGTGTTGGCGACGATGCGCTTGGCGCCGCGACCCTTCTTGATGGCCTTGATCTCGCCCGACTGCCACTCCGGCGAAACGGCCAGGCGAATGTTGAGCATCTGCGTCAGCTGGCCGGCGAGCTTGGGGGCGCGGCCGTTTTTGACCAGGTTCTCGAGCGTGCGGGGAATCAGCAGCAGGTGGGCGTCGGGCAGCGTCGCGCGGATCTGCGCCTCGGTCTCGTCCAAGCTGCGGCCGTCCTCGCGCATGGCAAGCGCGTACTCCACCAGCAGGCCCTCGGCGCCCGAGCCGGTGCGCGAATCGATGCAGCGCACGTCGAGCTCGTGGGTCTCGGCGACCAGGCATGCGTTGGAATAGCAGGCGGACCACTCGCTGCACAGCGAGATAAAGATCGCGCTGTCGTGGCCATCGGCGCGTACGCGGTCAAACAGCGCCTTGAACTCGCCGGCGCTCGGCTGCGAGGTGTGCGGCAGCTGCTCGGAGCCGGCCATGCGGGCGACGTATTCCTCGGCGGTAATCTGCACCTGGTCGAGCAGGTCCTCGCCCTCGATAATCACATGCAGCGGAATCACGTAAATGCCGAGCTCTTGGGCACGGGCGGGGGAGATGTCCGACGTGGAGTCGGTTATGATGGCAAAAGACATAATTGCACCTTTCGTTGGGGCGCGGCAGCGCCGCCTTCTGAAAGCAAAGTGCGACAAGTATAGTGGAGTTGCTCTACATTGCTAGGTTCAATTGTTGAATAGTCAACAGTTTGAAGCGGTGGTGTGGAAATCATCAACTGGGGAAGAAGGGTGCCGATGGCGGCATTGCAACTTTGCGAGCGGCCGGTTGTGCTGTTCGATTTTGACGGCACGGTGGCCGATACGGGTCGGGCAGTGATGACCTCGACGCGCAAGACGCTGGCTGCGCGCGGGTTTTCGGAGACGCAGATGGGTGATCTGCGCCGCATGATCGGGCCGCCCCTGTGGAAGAGCTTCCACGACTTTTACGGCTTTACGCGCGAGGAGTCGCTTGTGGTGGCCGACGAGTACCGTGCCTTTTTTGATGAGCTGGGACCGGAAGAGTATCCCGTGTTCGATGGAATCCCCGAGCTGCTCGATGGCCTTGTCGCGCAGGGGCATCGCTTGGCCGTGGCGACGTCACGCATGGAGGCAAAGTGCATTGACATGGTGGGCGAGCTGGGGCTTTCGCAGTTTGAGGCGGTGGTTGGCATGAATCCGCCGCAGGGACGCGAGACCAAGGCCGATTCGGTTCGCGATGCCCTGGCGGCCCTCGGCGCGACGGCCGACGATGCCGTGATGATCGGCGATCGCTTTAACGATGTGGAGGGCGCGCACGCGATGGGCGTGCCGTGCATCGGCATCTATTCGGGCGCGGCAGCGCCGGGGGAGCACGAGGCCGCGGGCGCCGATGCGGTGGTGCACTCGGTGGCCGAGCTTGCTAAACTTTTCGCTATCTAATAGACATAATGTGAGGGGCGGGCGTACCCGTCGCTCATTGGTAAGGAGGTAGTCCATGAATCAGGTGGAGCAGAGCGTCGCTGAGTATGTCGACGAGGTCTGGGAGGATGTCGTCGCTGATATCGAGCAGCTGGTGAGCTATCCGTCTGTGGCCGTTGCTGCCGATGCGGAGCCCGGCGCGCCGTTTGGCCGCCCGGTCCGTGACGCGCTCGATTGCGCGCTCGGCATCGCGCAGAAGCTCGGCTATCAGACGAGCGACGACGAGGGCTATGCGGGAATCGCCGATATCCCGGGCCGCGGCGACAAGCAGCTCGCGACTATCTGCCACGTGGACGTGGTTCCCGCCGGCCCTGGCTGGAACACCGACCCGTTCGCGATGGAGCGTCGCGAGGGCTGGTTGCTCGGTCGCGGCGTGATCGACGACAAGGGCCCGGCAGTGCTGTCGCTTTATGCCGGCGCGTACCTGCTCAAGCACGGCATTGTGCCGCGCTACACCTTCCGCGCGCTGCTGGGCTGCGATGAGGAAGTGGGCATGTCCGACGTTCACCATTATCTGGAGAACTACCCCAACCCTGACTTTCTGTTTACGCCTGATGCCGAGTTCCCGGTCTGCAATGCCGAGAAGGGCCAGTTTGGGGCGACGTTCGTGAGCCCCAAGATCGACGGCGGGCGTATCGTGTCGTGGAGCGGCTCCGAGGCGAGCAATGCCATTCCGTCGCAGTCCATCTGCGAGCTTGCGATTGCCGCCGATGAGCTGCCGGCGCCCGTTGAGAACGTCGACCGCCTGGAGATCACGGCGCTTGATAACGGGCATGTGCAGATTTTCGCCCACGGTATTGGCGGCCACGCTTCGATGCCTGAGGGCACCATCAACGCCGTCGGCCTGATCGTGGCGTATCTGCGCGAGGCCGAGGACGCGTTTGGTGCACGCGATGAGCGCCTGCTGACGCCTGCCGAGCACGAGTTCGTCAAGTTCCTGGCCTTTGTGCATGCGGATGCCTATGGTCGCGGCCTGGGTATCGATGCGACGAGTCCGGCGTTTGGCCCGCTTACCTGCAACGCTGGCGTCATCCGCGTGGCGGATGGCCATATTGAGCAGGTCATCGACGTGCGCTTCCCCGATAGCACCAGTGCCGATACCATCCGCGAGCAGCTCGACCCGCTCGTGGGCCGTTTTGGCGTGACGTGCCAGCTGGGTCGCGCTAAGGTGCCGTTCTCGGTGTCTGCCGACGATCCGGCCGTGAAGGCGCTTATTGATACCTATAACGAGTTTACGGGCAAGCATGCTGAGCCCTTTGCCATGGGCGGCGGAACGTATGCGCGCAACTTTGCCCGCGCCGTGTCGTTTGGCCCCGAGGAGACCGGCCTGGAGCTGCCCGCATGGGGCGGCCAGATGCACGGCCCCAACGAGTGCGCCAACGAGGAACAGCTTAAACAGGCGCTCAAGATCTATATTGTTGCGATCCTCCGTTTGAATGAATTAGAGCTTTAAGGTTACGCGGTTTTACCAAACCGCGTAACCAGTCGACGCTGCAAGCCCGCCAGAGCGGCAATCTGCCTTTCAACTTCGGTGGCATGATCAAAAGATCAATGCGACCTTGTTTCATGGCACCTTGCTCTCTCTGGCGGGCTTTCGCTGTCGTTGCCAAAACATCGGCGTTGCTGGGGTAGTCGTTGGGGACGTTCTTAAATGACTAGTCAAACAAGACTGTCTCCAATGACTACCTTCCTCTGGTGTAAAAGGCGCGCCACGTTAAATGCCGGGTTTGTTATTCGTTTGTAAAGGCCGTGCTGCGCTTGCGGTAAGGGTCTATCAGATGCCCGTAAAAAACCGCAGTTGGCGCGGGCACTGCCCGATCGAGGCCGTATCTTTCCAAACAGCAAAGCGGGCAGGGTGCCCGCGAGTCGCATGTATGAAAGGAAGATCATGCTCGATCAGGCTTATTCTCGTCGTCAGTTCCTCGGCCTCGCTGGTGGCCTCGCCAGCATCGTGGGCCTCGGTCTCGTTGGTTGTGGCGGCTCCGGCGCATCCGACGCCGCCGACAAGGGCAGCGCCGCTGCTGCCGAGTCCGTCTCCGGCGAGGTGACCTACGACGGTGCCTCCTCGTTCCAGGCTCTCGTCGAGGCCGCTGCCGAGAAGTTCATGGATGCCAACCCCGACGTCTCCGTCTCCGGCTCGGGCAACGGTTCGGGCAAAGGTCTGACCGCTGTTGCCGCCGGCACCGTCACCATCGGTAACTCCGACGTCTTCGCCGAGACCAAGCTCGAGGCCGACCAGGTCAAGAACCTCGTCGACCACGAGGTCGCCGTCGTGGGCATGGGTCCCGTCGTCTCTAAGAACGTGAAGGTCGACGACCTGTCCCTCGAGCAGCTCAAGGGCATCTTCTCCGGCCAGATCACCAACTGGAAGGAGGTCGGCGGCGACGACGCCACCATCGTCGTTCTCAACCGCAAGGCCGGTTCCGGTACCCGCGCCACCTTCGAGGCTGCCGTCTTTGGCGACGAGGCAGTCGACTTTAAGGGCGACGCCGAGCTCGACAAGTCCGGCGATGTCCAGACTCAGATGGGCAGCACTGACAACGCCATCTCCTACCTGGACTTCTCGCACTTCGATGACTCCAAGTTCAACGCCATCAAGGTCGAGGGCGTCGAGCCCAAGAGCAAGAACGTCACCGACGACTCCTTTAAGATCTGGGCGACCGAGCACATGTACTGCGCTAAGGACGCCGACGAGGCCACCAAGGCCTTCTTGGAGTTCATGCTTTCCGACGATGTCCAGGGCAAGCTCGTCGAGGAACAGGGCTTTATCCCCGTCTCTGCCATGAAGGTCGCCAAGGACGCCAGCGGCAAGGTCTCAGCTAAATAAGTAATCGCCCCCGGAAAGGTTTGCAATGGCAAAACAGCTGCCAAAGCGCGACCTTGAGAACGTGGGCCTGGGCGTCACGGGCGCG
>CABUQY010000045.1 GCA_902493915.1 uncultured Collinsella sp. | reverse complement strand
GCAACGGCCTCCTCGTCCGCGGCCATGGCTTCATCAACGTACGAATTATCGGCAGAAGCGTTCGCGTCCGCCGAGGTAGCGCTGTAGGCGTTATTGGATGCCGCGTTGGCAACGAGTGCCACGAAAGCCGCAGTGCTGCCCGCAGGGGCGGCCTGGGAGCCAGACACGGCGCGTGCCGCGGCGGCGATGTCGTCGCGATTGAAGGAGCCGGTCTGCCCGCCGTTGGTGAGCTCGTCGATGGCGACTTGATAGACGTCGCGCGAGTGTGCAGGGTCGCAGCTCACCGGCGAATCGTCGTCGAGCATACTGTCGATCATGGACCAAGCCTCGTCCTCGTCCATAGCATCTGCGGCTCGAGCGATGGTAGGGACACCATCATCGGCATGACGGCGCTGGAACGCACCAGTCAGGCCGGAAAGGAATGCCGAGGTAGACTGCTCCGCCTGATCCTGAGAAGCAGAAACCGCAGCGTAAGGAGTAGCATCCTGCTGCTGAGCTGGAATCGAGGCGGTCTTGAACTCGCTTTGATGCTGATTGAGATTGGCGGCACCGCCCATGGCATCGGGCTGGAACAGACGCTCTTCACGCTGCGCACGGTACTCGGAGATACCCAGCGAGGCGGCATAGATACCCACGCCCGCCACCGCGCCCACGGCGAAGGGAACCGCACCCGCCACGACCGTCTCGTTCACAGACGAAAACGGCAGCGTCGCGGCATACATAACCACGGGAGCGGCAAGGCCGATCCCGCACGAAAGTCCGGCAAGGACTGCTCGTTGTGTTGCATCAGAAGAAGCCATGAGCTCTCCCCATCTTCCAGCACCCAAATCGCATCATTCAGTTGGCTGCGCGAGAGAAGATGAAGCGGGGCTATGCCCCAAAGCAACGGTATATGGTTCGTTTCATCTGCGTTTTCCGTCGCGAAGCTTAAAAGCTATTATGCGAAACCGCCCAGTCGATTGCAAGCGACGATGTCGGATTGAAACGGGAAACCTGCTGCTTGCCAGTCTTATGGTCAAAAATTAGCGCGGATAGGCGATATGGAAAAGGGCCGAGGCTCAAAGCCCCGACCCTTTATTGCATTGATGACTATCGCTGCGTGTGGATGACAACCTAGAACGTCTGCTCGTAGTCGCTGTGTTTTTTGGCCGAACGCACCAGGAACTCCTGGTTGGTGTTGGTGCCCTTAAGACCCTTGATAAACGACGCGGCTGCGCGCTCGGTGTTGTTCATGCCGGCAAGAATGCGACGCAGACCAAAGACAAACGGACGCATCTGCTCGTCGACCAACAGGTCTTCGTTGCGCGTACCGGAGGCAACGGGGTCGATAGCCGGGAAAATGCGGCGGTCGGCCAGGTCGCGGTCGAGCTTAAGCTCCATGTTGCCGGTACCCTTGAACTCCTCGAAGATGACCTCGTCCATCTTGGAACCGGTGTCGATGAGGGCAGAGGCCAGGATGGTGAGCGAGCCACCGTTCTCGATATTACGGGCTGCGCCCAGGAAGCGCTTGGGAGGATACAGGGCCGCCGAATCGACGCCGCCCGAAAGGATGCGGCCCGAGGCGGGCGCCGCCAAGTTGTAGGCGCGGGCAAGACGCGTGATGGAGTCGAGCACCACCACGACATCGCCGCCCAGCTCCACGATGCGCTTGGCGCGCTCGATGACGAGCTCTGCCACGCGAGTGTGGTTGTCGGCGGGCATATCGAAGGTCGACGCCACAACCTCGCCCTTGATGGAACGCTGCATATCGGTGACCTCCTCGGGGCGCTCGTCGACGAGCAGACAGATGAGGTGCACCTCGGGATTGTTAATCGAGATAGACTGGCAAATCTTCTTGAGGATCGTGGTCTTGCCGGCCTTGGGCGGGGACACGATCAGGCCACGCTGACCCTTGCCGATCGGCGACACGATGTCGATGGCGCGACCGGTAATGGAGTCCTTGCCGTGCTCCATGCGCAGCGGCTCGTTAGGATAGACCGGGGTGAGGTCGCCGAACTTGGGGCGGTTGCGAATCTGCTCGGGATCCAGACCGTTGACGGTCGTGATTTTGGCGAGGCCGGCGCGCTTGTCGCCGCCGCGCGAAGGACGAAGCGAGCCCTCGATGACGTCGCCCGTGCGCAGACGCGCGGAGCGGATGAGGTAGGCGGGGACGAAGGCGTCGTCGTTGGACTTCATGTAACCGTGGGCATGGATGATACCGGAGCTGTCCGGACGAATCTGCAGAATGCCCTTGATGTCGCGGAAGCCCTCGGCCTTCGCGGCGGTGACGTAGATCTCCTCGACGAGCTCGGCTTTCTTCTTGCCGGTCGTCTCGATCTCGAACTCCTTGGCCTTCTCGCGCAGTTCGGCGACCTTCATGGCAGCGAGCTCCTCACGCGAAAGCGTGGGTTCGGTGGGGGCGGCGTTGCGCTCCTTGTTGCGCTGTTTGCGATCGCGCTGGCGGTTGCGACGGTCGTTGTTGCGCTCGTCCTTGCGCTCGTTGCGCTCCTCGTTGCGCTTGTGCTGGCGACGGTTGGGACGAGTGCCGTCTTCGCCCTCGGCAGGCGCGGCGCCATCGTTTGCGGCGGCATCGGCGTTAGCCGCAGTATCATCGCTGGCCTCGGCCTTGGAATCGCCCTGCAGCCCGGCATCAGCCTGCTGTTCGGCGGCCTTGGCCTTAGCGGACTTCTTACGACCGCGCTTGGGCTTCTCGGACGCAGGCCGTTCGACGTCTTGGGGCTCGGCGGCATCAGTCGATGCATCGGCGGTCGTCTCGGCGGAATCCTCGGACGCACCCTTCTTGGCAGCCTTGGCCTTGGACGTGCGCTTAGCAGCAGTACGATGGCTGCGACCAGGACGGACGTCGGCGGGCTCGACATCGGCGGGAGCGGCCTCGGAAGTCGTAGCATCCTGGACGGGTGCATCGGCAGCGGTTGCAGACTCGGCGGTCGCCGCAGCATCCCGAGCGGCGGCGGCTGCGGCTGCGGCCTTCTCTGCCTCGACGAAGGCCTTGGGCTTGCGACCGCGACGGTGCGGGCGCAAAGCCGGATCGACAACGGGAACTTCGCTGGCCTCGACAGGCGCAGCGGGCTCAGCTGGCGATGCGCCCTCCCCTGCCGCGGAACGGACCGAAGCCTCAGTGAGCTCGGGGGTTACCTGTTCAGCAACCTGCTCGGCCTTAGCAGCCGTGCGACGGCGTGTGCGCGGTGCCGGCTTCTCGGTCGGTTGGTCGGCGGCAGGGGTCTCGGGCACAGACGGGGCTGCAAGCTCGGTCAGAGCCGCGGCCTCACGCTCGGCAGCACGACGGCGGGCGCGCACCACCTGAGCCTCGCTAATCTGCGCCAACGCACGTGCCTGCGCGACCTCATCGGAAATCGGCGCCGAGGAGTCAGCTGCAACGGTGCGCTTGGCGCGCGTCGTGCGCGTAGTACGGCGCTTGGGCTTGGTGACCTCCTCGCCGTCAGCAGCAGGCTTGGTCGTGCGGCGCGTACGCTTGGGCTTTGCCGGAGCAGCCTCCTCACCAGTTGCAGGCACGGCCTTCTCAGCCGCTGAAGGCGTAGGCGTCGAAGCAGCCTTGGGCGTCTCAGGAGCCGAGGCTTGCGCGGGCGCCGCGACCTGGTCCGACGCAACCGGTGCAGCGGGAGCGGCTTGCGTCGTCGTTATTTCGTTTTCTTGCTGTTGATCAGACACAGTGTTTGCTCAACTTTCTTTTCAAGCCCTGTGATCACATGCTCCCTGCATAAACCTTCAGGGCGGCTAAACAGTCTAGCTCCGTCAAATACCGACGGACATCATTGATCTGTATCGAGATATTTGCGTCATATACGCAGCGTTAGTGTAACACAACCGCCGCCACCTGCAACTTAGTCATTGGGAACGTTCTTAAACGACTAGTCAAAAGGGACACTCTTTGGTTTACCGCCCACAAATCTGACTGCTTCCGCCAAAACTATGGCGGTTTACTACGATGAATCGCTCAACCGCGACCACTCCGAAACTTGTTGAACTAAAACCGCAGGTAGATGCCTTGCATTTTTTAGTGAAAAGCCGGCGTGGTTGGAATATCTCAATTCATCGTAGTAAACCGGCATAGTTTCGTATTTCCAGCAGTTCCAAATTCGTCAATACGTCGGCGTTTGCAAAAAAGCCCGACCTCCGTGGGAGATCGGGCTTTCAAGGCTTAGTTAAACCAAGTCTGTACGGTCAAATAACTCGCAGATTACATCTGCTCGGGAGCGGAAACGCCAACGAGGGTGAGAACCAGGGCGAGCGTCACGCGGACGGCGTCGCAAGCGGCCAGACGGGCACGCGAAAGCTCGGGGTCGACGGGACGGCCCTCGCTCGGCAGCACCTGGCAGGCAGCATAGAAGCTGTGGAAGTCGCCGGCGAGCTCCTCGGCAAAGTGCGTCAGACGGAACGGAGCGCGGTCGCGAGCGCAGCTGGCGATGAGGTCGGTGAGCTCGTTGAGCTTACGCGAAAGGGCGAGCTCGGTCGGGTCGGTCAGCAGCGAGTAATCGACGTTCTCACCGATGGCCTTGGCGGCAACGGCCTTCATGCCCATCTCGTCAGCCTGCTCGGGCGTAACGTCAGCGGCACGACGCAGGATGGAGCACACGCGGGCGTGAGCATACTGCACGTAATAGACCGGGTTGGAGTTGTCGCGCTTCTTAACGGCCTCAATATCGAAGTCGACCATCTGGTTGGAGCTCTTGGAGATGAGCGTGTAGCGAGCGGCATCGGAGCCGACCTCGTCGACGAGCTCCTGAAGGGTCACCATGGTGCCCTTACGCTTGGACATACGGACGGGCTTGCCGTTGCGCAGCAGGTTGACGAGCTGGCCCAGCAGAACCTCAAACTTGCCGGGGTAACCCAGAGCGTCGCAGACGCAGCGGACGCGCTCGATGTAGCCGTGGTGGTCGGCGCCCCAGATGTCGATGACGTGGTCGACGCGCTGGAACTTATCCCAGTGATAGGCAACGTCGGAGGCGAAGTAGGTGTACTCGCCGTCGGACTTGATCAGGACGCGATCCTTGTCATCGCCCAGGTCGGTGGAGCGGAACCACAAAGCGCCGTCCTTGGTGTAGAGGTAGCCCATCTTGTCGAGCTTCTCAAAAGCGCGGTCGACGGCAGAGGTGCCGGCGGTCTCGCCCTCGGTGTCCTTCACGTACAGCGAGCGCTCGGAGAACCAACGATCGAAGTCGCAATTGACGGCATGGCAGAGGTCGCGCATGTTGTCGACCATCTTCACGTAGCCGCGCTCACGGAAGCTCTCCATGCGCTCCTGCGGATCGGCCTCGACCCACTTGTCGCCGTCGGTGCGCCAGAACTCGGCAGCCTCGTCGATGATGTAGTCGCCGCCGTAGGAATCCTTGCCCAGGGTCTCGGCAAAGTTGTCCTGATACGGATGGGTCTCGGGGTGCTCGTCGTTCTCGTCGGCAACAAAGGCGTCGCGGTCGGCGATCAGCAGCTTGTGGGCCTCGTCGATATCCACGCCCTGCTTGGCGATGATGTCGGCAAGCTGCATATAGCGCGTGCTGATGGAGTTGCCGAAGGTGTTCATCTGAGAGCCGTGGTCGTTGATGTAGAACTCACGCTGGATGTCGTAACCGGCGTGGTCCATAACACGGCAGAGCGAGTCGCCCAGCGCGGCCCAGCGGCCGTGGCCGATGTGCATGGGGCCGACGGGGTTGGCGGAAACGAACTCGACCTGGGTCTTCAGGCCACCACCGACGTTGGACTTAGCGAAGTCCATGCCCTTCTCGCGAGCCTCGCCAAAGATGGCATTCTTGACGGCGACGGAGAGGTAGAAGTTGATGAAGCCGGGGCCTGCGATCTCGACCTTCTCGATCGCGGGGTCCTCGGGCATATGGGCAACGATGGCCTCGGCGATCTTACGCGGGGCGCAGTGGGCCAGCTTGGCGGACTTCAGGGCCATGGTGGAGGTCCACTCGCCATGAGAAGTGTCAGCCGGTCGCTCGATGGCGCAATCGTCAAGTTCAAATGCGGAAAGGTCGCCGGCCTCCTGGGCCGCAGCAAGCGCAGCGCGTACCAGCTCTTCAATCTTCTCGGGCATAGATCCTCCTTGTGTTAAAGCCCCCGAGCTCTTGGTCACTCGTAGGGCAAAAGCCAGAGTTTGTAGCACTCTATCACAAGCGACGGGCACTGTCGCAGGGTAAAGCCAATCGATATTGCATATGCACAAAATTGACTACAGCTTGTATGGAGTCACTCAAAGATGCCGGTCTGCCTGCAGATTATGCAGGCGTTGAAAATGCATAAAGGTGTGAATGAGCTGCGTCTGTTATCGAATACTCTTACCTATCGGAGTTGTGTGCTTTTCCTGCATAAAGTGAGAATTTGCGCACGTCAGCGTGTTATTCTAGACATACGTAAATTCGTATAAGTTGGAGATAGCATGTTCTCAATCGGTCAACACGTCATTCATCCGGGTCAGGGAGTCTGCACCGTCGTCGGTTTTAGGGACGACACGCCGCAGCCCATGCTGCTGCTCGAGACCAAGCAGGGACATGCGCAGACGATCCTCATGTACCCCGTGGCGCAGGCCGATCGTTTGCACGCCGCCATCTCTCAGCAAGATGCCGAGCACCTGCTGAGCCACTATGACGAGCTGGAGTGCGACACCTTCACCGAGCGCAACAGCTCACTTGAGGAGACGCACTTTAAGCAGCAGCTCAAGCTGGGTGCGCCCGAGACGGTCCGCGTGGCAAAGACCATGATGCACCGCATTCGCCAGGCCGAGGAAGCTGATAAAAAGCCCAGCTCCTACTACATGCGCGTACTCAAGGAAGCCAAGCGCCGCTCCATCGAGGAGTTCGCTGTGGCCTTGGGCGTCACCGAGGAGGACGCTGAAGCCCGCCTAGCCCAAGCCGCCCTCAACTAACCTGCCCACGCCAAAACCACCACAAAGGGGACAGGCACCTTTGTGGTGGTTTTTTTCGTTCTAGTCGTTCTAGTAGTATTCATTCTTAGCGATACCTACGAACACAAGGAGTCTTTTATGGAAGAGCCGCTTTCCGCCGGAATCACCCGCGACCGTGCGTTCGAATTGCTCAACGAGCACAACAAAGACCCGTTCCACATCACCCACGGCGAAACGGTCGAGGGCACCATGCGCTACTTTGCGCGTGAGTTCGACCCCGAGAACGAGGAGTTTTGGGGCATCGTCGGCCTGCTGCATGACCTGGATTGGGAGGAGCATGAGGACGATCCCATGAACCACACCATCTATGCGGCCAAAATCCTCGAGGGCGAGGGCGCATCGCCCGAGCTCATTCGCGCCATCCAGACGCACACGTCCGATTTCAACTCTTCGCTGCCCAAGCCCGAGCTGCAGATGGAAAAGATCCTGTTCGCTTGCGACGAGCTCACCGGCCTGATCGGTGCTGCCGTGATCATGCGTCCTAGCAAGAGCGTCATGGACTTTACGACTAAGTCGCTCAAGAAAAAGTTCAAGGACAAGCGCTTTGCCGCCGGCTGCTCGCGCGACGTGATTACGCAGGGCGCCGAGATGCTGGGCTGGGAGCTCCCCGAGCTCTTCGACCGTACCATCGCGGCCATGCAGTCCTTCGCGCCCGACCGCGACACCTTCCAGGCCTAACCGCCCACGCCACCTATAACCACCACAAAGGGGACAAGCACTTTTGTGGTGGTTTTTCGTTTGCGGGGGGTTTAGGGACGGACCTGACCGGTGCCGCGGAGCTTGTATTTGTAGGTGGTGAGGGCCTCGGCGGCAAAGGGTCCGCGGGCGTGGAGCTTTTGGGTCGAGATGCCGATCTCGGCGCCCAGGCCAAACTCGCCGCCGTCGGTGAAGCGCGTGCTGGCGTTGGCGTACACGGCCGAGGCATCGACCGCATCCAGGAAGCGCTCGCAGGCATCCTCGTCCTCGGCGATGATGGCCTCGGAATGCATGGTGCCGTAGCGGTTGATGTGCGCGATGGCCTCGTCCTCGTTCGCCACGACCTTCACGCTCATCTCGAGAGCCAGGTACTCGCGACCCCAGTCCTCCTCAGTCGCGGCGACGTAGTCATCACCCTCGGCAAGCCCGGCATCGGCGCATGCGGCGCAGGTTGCCTCGTCGCCGTGAATGAACACGCCGTGGTCATGCAGCACGGCCACGACCGCAGGCAAAAACGCATCGGCCACAGCACGGTCGACCAGCAGCGACTCGGCGGCATTGCACACGCCTACGCGCTGGGTCTTGGCATTAACGATAATGTTGAGTGCCTTATCAAAGTCGGCGGATTCATGCACGTAGATGTGGCAGTTGCCCGTACCCGTCTCGATCACCGGCACGAGCGACTCGCGCACGCAGCGCTGGATCAGCCCTGCACCGCCGCGCGGAATGAGCACATCGACAATACCGCGGAGCTTCATGAGCTCGCCGGTGGCCTCGCGGTCGGTGGACTCGATCATCGACACGGCCTCGCGCGGGAAGCCCTTGGCCTCGAGCGCATCGGCCAGCAGCTCAGAAATCATGGCACACGAGTGATAGGCCAGCGAGCCGCCGCGCAGAATGCAGGCGTTGCCGGTACGGATGCAGATGCCTGCGGCGTCGGCCGTCACGTTGGGGCGCGCCTCGTAGACCATAGCGACCAGGCCCAGCGGCACACTCACACGGGTCAGGTCCACGCCACTTGCAAGCACGCGGTGGTCGAGCACGCGGCCCACGGGATCGGGCAGCTCGGCGAGCTTTTCCAGGCCGGCGGCCATGCCCTCGACGCGCTCGGGCGTCAGCAGCAGGCGATCGAGCAGTCCGGCCGAGGTACCCGCATCGCGCGCGGCGGACATATCGAGCTCGTTAGCGGCGACGATGGAGTCGACACCGTTGCGCAGTGCTGCGGCCATGGCGCGCACGGCCTCCTGACGCTGCTCATCGCTCGCCGTGGCAAGCGAGGCCGACGCTGCCTTGGCGGCAACGGCAAGATCGTGGACATACGTGGCTATATCGACCGACATGGACGGCCCTTTCTCCTAGAAGTTTGCAACCATGGTAGCCGATTTGCGCATGGCCTCGCCCGCGGCGGTAGAATTGGTCAACCCGAAACACCGCAACGAACGGAAGACTCACATGGCCCTCATCACTTCGTACCACGTCCCCGGCCTTTACGTCGAGGACCACAGCATCGACGTCCCCCTTGACTGGCGCGGCCTGGAGCCGATGCTCCTGGCCGTCGGCAGCACCATGCGCCGCGGCGCTATGCCGGCACCCATCGCCGGCGCGCCCGAGAGCATCAAGCTCTTCTACCGCGTGGTTTGCGCGCCCGACCGCATCAACGACGATCTGCCGCTGCTCCTGTTTTTGCAGGGCGGCCCCGGCGGCGAGAGCCCACGTCCGCTGTCGCCCACAAGCGACGGCTGGATCGAGGAGGCCGTCAAGCACTTCCGCGTGGTCCTTCCCGACCAGCGCGGCACCGGACGCAGTAGCTGCGTGGACGGACGCACGATCAAGGCACTGGGTGATCGCGCAACGGCCGCCGGCGCCGATACAGCACGCTCGCAGGCGGACTTCCTCAAGCGCCACCTCGCCAGCTCCATCGTGCGCGATTTTGAGTACCTGCGCCTAGTGGGCTTTGGCGGCAAGCCGTGGGTCACGCTCGGCCAAAGCTACGGCGGTTTTTTGACGCTGAGCTACCTGTCGCTCTTCCCCGAGGGCGTGGCGGCGAGCTTTACCTGCGGCGGCATCCCCCACGTACCGGCGAGCGCAAGCGAGGTCTACGCGCACACCTTCCCGCGCATGGCCGCCAAGACGCAGCAGTATTATGACCGCTATCCCGCTGACGTCGAGCGCGTGGCAGCCCTGGCCGATGCGCTCGAGGCTCAGAAGCCCGTGCTGCCCGACGGCTCGCCGATGACGGTCGAGCGCCTACAGCTCATGGGCAGCGACTTTGGCATGAAGCCGAGCTTTGAGCGCATGCATTGGACTATCGATCACGCTTTTGTTACTGGCGACGGTACGCTGAGCTGCGGTTCCTCGGTATCCGACAGCTTTTTGATGCGCGCCTTCGAGCGCACCAACACACGCACGAACCCGCTGTACTGGACACTGCAGGAGTTTATCTACGCCGACGGCGACACCATGCCCATTCGCTGGGCCGCAGCAGAGGAGAAGGCCCATCGTGCCGAGTTCGACACACTCGCGCGCCCGCTCATGTTTACCGGCGAGGCCATGTTCCCGTGGATGTTCGAGCAGATGCCCGAGCTCAAGCCCTTCAAGCCCGCCATGGACCTGCTGATGGAAGACACCAGCTGGGACAAGATCTACGACCCGCAGCGACTGGCGTGCAACGAGGTGCCCCTGCAGGCCGCGGTGTATTTCGACGACATGTACGTGGATTCGGGCCTGCAGCTTGATACGCTCAGCCGCGTGGGCAACTCGCATGCCTGGGTGACCAACGAGTTCGAGCACGACGGCCTGCACGGCAGCGTGGTATTCAAGCACCTCTTCGACGAGGCCCTCAACCGCGGAGACCTGCGCCGAATCTTCTAGCAAAGGAGTGTCCCCACCTGCCGGCACAAAAGAAACGTCCCCAGGTGCCGGCACGAGAAAGACAGCGCTGCGGGAAACGATCCGCAGCGCTGTCTTTCTTTATGCAAATACGATCAAGTTATCCCTGTGTATCGCCGGCTTCTCGGCCAGGTTAGCGAGCAGGCGGTTGCTGGCGATCTGGTCCTGGCGGCGACCGGCAGCAAGTTCCAGCACGTCCGAATCGGCCTCGGCGATACCGCGGGCGACAACCATACCGCTCGGGTCGCACACGTCGAGCACATCGCCCTCGGCAAACTGGCCATCGACCTCGCGAATACCCACCGCAAGCAGGGAAGAGCCACGGCTGACCAGCGCCTTCGCAGCACCATCATCGACCGTCACCGAGCCATGCGCCTTGTCGCCCAGTGCGATCCACAGCTTGCGGGGTGCGATGTCCAGACGCTCCGCCGGCGGATCGAACAGCGTGCCCACGCTCTCGCCGCGGGCGAGGCGCACGAGCGCATCGGGCTCCTCGCCCGAGCAAATCACGCTCTGAATGCCCGCCGTCATCAGGATGCGGCTCGCGCGAATCTTGGTAATCATGCCGCCCGTGCCCACCGATGTGGAAGAATCGCCCGCCGAGGCAATAATCTTGGCATCGATCTTATGCACGACAGGAACAAACTCGGCCGTGGGGTCCTCATGCGGATTGGCAGTATAGAGGCCATCGATGTCCGAGAGCGTCACGCACAGATCGGCAGAAACCAGGCAGCTCACAAGCGCCGCCAGTGTGTCGTTGTCGCCGAACTTGATCTCATCGACGGTAACGGTATCGTTCTCGTTGACGACCGGCACCACGCCAAGCTTCACCAGGCGCAGCAGGGCGTCGCGCGCGTGCAGGTAGGACGTACGGCGCGCCGTGTCGTGACGCGTGAGCAGCACGAGCGAGGTGAGCAGGTCGCGCGCATGAAACTCCTCGTCGTAGGCCGACGAGATAATGCACTGGCCGGCCGAAGCGCAGGCCTGCAGGCTCGGCAGGTCGCCGACCGGCTTACGGTCGAAGCCCAGCACGGGATAGCCACAGGCGATAGCGCCCGAGCTCACCACGACCAGACGCCAGCCGAGCTTGCGCAGCGCTGCGGCCTGATCGGCAAGCCCGCCGATAAAGGCGCGGTTGACCTTGCCGTCGGCGCCCACCACCGTGGACGAACCGATCTTTACCACCATCGTTTTATAAGAAGTCGTCATACGTCAAACCAATCGACTGTTCAGCGAACGGGCGAGCGAGAAAATGATACGTTTTCCTCCGTCGCATGCGGATCATTTTGCCCAGGGGAAAGCCGAGGCCGCGGCCATGTTCTTGCGCACGAGCTCGTCGCGCACCTGAGCCAGGCCCTGCTCCATGCCCACCACATAGGTCTGCGGGTACAGAAAGCGCTTGAAAGCTGCGTCCAGATGATCGAGCGCCCAAGCACAGCGCTCGCGCGCGTCCTGGATGCTCTCACGCGGAGCCACCGCACTGCCATCGCGCACGATCGGCACCAGCAGCTCGCGATACTCAAGTTCGGACACGTCGGTCACCAGGGCGGCATCATTCACGGCCACGAGGGTATTGCCGCGCGCGGCGCCCTCCCCCGCCAGATGGCCCTCGTCGTAAATCATGTCGCAAACCGGGCCGCCAAAACCGTCGTAATAACGACGCACGCGTTGCACGCCCGGGATCGTGCGCTTGTAGGGCTGCTCGGAGAGCTTGACCACCGGCGTCCATGGATCTGCCTCGCTCGCACGGCGGGCGGAAAGCTTGTACACGCCGCCCAGCGCCGGCTGGTCATAGCAGGTCGCAAGCTTGGTACCCACGCCAAAGCTGTCGATGGGCGCGCCCTGGTCGAGCAGCGACTGAATCGTGTACTCATCCAGATCGTTGGAAACCGAGATCCCCACATAGGGCAGGCCCTCGGCATCAAAACGGCCGCGAACATACTTGGAGAGCTTGGCGAGGTCGCCGGAGTCGATGCGAATGGCCGACAGGCGCTCGCCCACCGCTTCCATCTCCTTGGCAACCGTAATGGCATGTTCGCAGCCCTCGCGCACGTCATAGGTGTCGATGAGCAGCGTGCAGTTCTTGGGGCTCGATTTGGCAAAGGCACGGAAGGCCTCGAGCTCGGAATCGAAGCTCATCACCCAGCTGTGCGCATGCGTGCCAAAGACGGGAATACCGTAGCGGCGGCCGGCGAGCACATTGGACGTAGAGGAGCAGCCGGCAACGTAGCTCGCGCGCGCAACGGCCAGGCCGCCATCGGGACCCTGGGCTCGGCGCAGGCCAAACTCCGCCACAGGGCGACCGTCGGCGGCGAGCACCACGCGCGCCGTCTTGGTGGCGACAAGCGTTTGGAACCCGACGATGTTGAGCAGCGCCGTCTCGAGCAGCTGGCACTCGAGCGCAGGACCGGTGACGCGCACCATGGGCTCGCGCGGAAAGACGAGCTCGCCCTCGGGCACGGCGTCGATATTTACATGCGCACGAAAATCGCGCAGGTAGTCGAGGAATGCGGACTTGAACATCGCGCCGCCGGCCGGGGCCTCAAGCGATGCGAGGTAGTCGATATCCTCGGGCGTAAAGCGCAGGTTCTCGACCAGCTCGGGCAACTCGGCGGTGCCGCACATGACGGCATAAGCGCTGCCAAAGGGATGGTCGCGGTAAAACGCGGTAAAACAACCCTGCTCATTGGCCTTGCCGCTCTCCCACAGGCCCTGGGCCATAGTGAGCTCGTACAGATCGGTGAGCATTGCAATGTCGGTGGGATGCGAGATGTCGGTCAAAGCCATGGGGCGACCTTTCGGATGTGTGGTGCAGAATTTGAGGGCTGGACGAGAGCAGAGCATGCGGACATGACGCCCGATGCAAATCGGTTAGAGCAGGCCCATGCTGGTCAGGATCGTGTAGCCCATAAAGATGACAAACGCGATGAGGGCAAGGACAATGATGATTTTTTGAGCCGGCGCCATGCCAGGGATCT
>CABUQY010000044.1 GCA_902493915.1 uncultured Collinsella sp. | reverse complement strand
TTGGGCTCGGACTCAGGTGCGGGCTCGGCATCCGGAGCGCTGTAACCCGAGGGAGCGGACTTCTTCTCGAAGGGCAATACAAAAGTCAGGACGTCGTCCTTGTCCTCGTCGGCCCACTCGCTTGCATAACGTGCAACCCAATAGCCAACGGCACGGTGCTTGAGCATCTTGCCAAAGACCGTAAGAAATACGGTGACGAAAGCGACCAGCACCAAGAACAGCGCGAGCGTGACGCCACCGCCGGTAACAATTGCCTCAATACCCGTAGGACGATAGTAGTAGCTATACATACCGACAGAGGCAATGGCGCCAAAGACGACCGTCAAGATCCATGTGACAACGTTGGCGACCAGGCCCGTCAAAAACTCGGGAAGGAACGAAGCACAGAACAGCTTGGTCTTGTTGTGCTTAAACGCCGCCCAGACCTTATCGAGCGAAAACGCGCTCTCGACACGCCCGGTCACCGCAAAGTGCATCACGGCGATGTCGGCGAACATCTTAAAGAAGACACCCAGAATCGCCGAGGCAATTAGCGCCAGGACAAGCAGGCCAAGCGAACCGAACAGCGCAGCCTCGAGCGCATAAGAACCGTAATAAGAATACGAGCCCGCAGCGCCAATTACCACGCCCTCCACCAGCGAAAGCACTACACCGATAACGGGAATGGCAGCGATAACCTCGAGCACGACCGAAATAACGCTCGAAAAGACTCCGAGACCAAACGACGTGGAACGCATCAGCGGACGATCCATGCCGTCATCGATCTTAAGCGACAGATCGCGACCCCACTCGATGCCAAAGCCGGAACCGCACACGCTCGCAATGCAAGCTGCCAAAAAGCCGATGGCAGCCGCAATGCCGCCAATAACGGGAATAAACAACACGAGCACTGACACAACGCAAATCAGCGCCGGCAAAAACGCGATTTGGCATACACGCTGAAGCACGCCCGGAGTCTTGGTCATATCTTGGAACGCCTGAGCCACACACAGCCCTTTGGCGCATTCGCCACGGGCGGTTGCGGAACAAACTGCTGGGGCTGAGGCTGTCCCTGGGGAGCGGGGCCAGCGGCACCGGCATTAGGAGCACCACACACGCCGCAGAACTTGTCGTTATCGCCCATGGGGGCGCCGCACTGCGAGCAGAACATAGAATCATCCCTTCGTATCTTGAACGAATCACTTGGATCGCAAACGTTGTCTTTAGCATCATTATTGCCCAATGTGGGGTCAAATACTCAAAGATGACCGATTTGCAAGGTACACGGCGCCAGCAGGCGGTTCGTTGAATACGTCTGTGCTAGTTCGTTCCGCGGAAGCCCTTGCCGACGATCTCGGAGCTGTCGACAATCGTGATAAAGGCACCCGGATCGACCTCGCGCGCATAGCGGCGCAGTTGCACGGCCTCGCGACGGCTCAGCACGCTCATGATCACCGTCACGCACTTGCCCGAGAAGGCACCGTAACCGCGGCTGATGGTCGCCGTGCGGTTGAGATGCTTGACGATAAACTCCTCGACCTCAAGGGGCTCGGAACAAATGACTGTGCAGACCTTACGAAGGTGAATGCTCTCGATGGCCTTGTCGACCACAAGCGTCTTGGCAAACAGGCCAAGCACGCAATACAGACCGACACGCGGGCCATACAAAAAGGCCGCGATGGCCACGATGCCGATATCGACCAACAGCAGTGCGCGACCAATCTCGAGCGTGGTGCGGCGTTTGAGGATCATAGCGAGAATGTCCGTGCCGCCCGTCGAGGCGCCAATATCAAAGACAATGGCGCTGCCGAGCGCCGGCAGGATCACGGCAAAGCACAGGTCAAGCCACATATCGCCCGTCATCGAGACATCAGTCGGGATAAAGAGCTCAAACAGCGAAACATAGGCCGAAAGCGCAAACGAGGCGAAGACGCTCCAAAGAATCGCCTTGCGCTCCAAAAAGATAAAGCCCAAGACGACGAGAACCGCGTTGATAATCCACATAAAAACGCCGACGGGCAGGGTCGGGAACAGCGTGGACAGAATGA
Organism: uncultured Collinsella sp.; assembly: GCA_902493915.1. GTDB lineage: Bacteria > Actinomycetota > Coriobacteriia > Coriobacteriales > Coriobacteriaceae > Collinsella. Next base: position 11,535 of record CABUQY010000044.1, on the reverse strand, counting down.
CCGACACGCCCGAGGTGCCGCCAAAAGCAAAGTGATTAGGGGTTTTAAACGCAACGATGGCGAAGGCCGTAAGAATCAGGCCCAGATTGAGCTCGGCAAAAAAGCGCGGGAAGCCCGGCTCCTGGCTGCGCTTTTGACCGACACGCTCGCCGCGCTCGATATCGGTGCGATCAACCACGCGCTCCATCGGCACCACGGGAGGACGATGCACCTCCTCGGCAGCACGCGATGCCGCCTCTGCCGCGGCGGCCTCAATCGCCCATGCCTTGCTTTCTGTTTCGTGCTCGTCGGCCATTACGGCAACCCCTCGTTAACAATTTGGAAACAATGCGCCCATTAGGGTAACGCGGAACGCGACGATTGCAACCCCTAGTTAGACGAGCGGTATGCCCACATCGGGGGGCATACAAATAACGGCCGGCCACGCTTTTGCTTGCGCGGTCGGCCGTTTAACGTTTTCGCAGATAAAGCCTGCCAAAACAAACCTGTCCCTTTTTGGAAGGTTACTCGTGCTGGCTGGTGCGGTGCTCGTACTCCTCGGGGGTGATGACGTCCTCGATGCGCAGGTTGACGCCCGCCACCTCAAGGCCGGTCATCGCGGCAAGGCGCTCGGTGACACGTGCCTTGACATCGTCGAAGATCGCGGGCGCATAGGCGCCGTACTCGATAATGACGGAGATGTTGACGACCACGCGATTGTCATCGGTGACCTCAACCGTCACGCCCTTGGTCAGATTCTCGGCACCAAACTGCTCCTGCACAAAGTGCATAAGGTTACCCTTCATGCCCAGGACGTGCGGCACCTCGCGGGTGGCCATGGCGACGATCTTCTCGATCACACCGTTGGAATAGGTCAGCGAGTCCTCGGACTCGTCTGTTTCCTCATCATCCTCGTCCGCGTCATCGGCGGACTCGGCCTCGACGAGCGCCTCATCCTCGAGCGTCACATCCTCGGCTTCGGCGACGGCCGCCTCGTTCTCCTCGAGCTCGGTATCGGCCACATCGACCTTCGTATTAAAAGCCATGGTTCCTCCTTATGCCTGCCGCGGATGCGACAGTCGAATACATATTAGCGGCCGCTAAACAGACGGCCGAAGAAGTTGACGATCCCGTTTTCGCCGTCGCGAATTTGGCCGATCACGGCGCCGATCAGCACGAAGAATGCAATGACGAGCGTGTCCCACAGGCCCAACGTGAGCACCAACACGGCGAGGATAAAGCCAGCGACGGCGCCAAGCGTGGTGTTGGGATGACGCACGGCATAGCTCCAGATGGCAGCGCCCGTACCCTTGATGAGACCCATAGCCTCGTCAAAATCCGCGGCTGCCGCGTCTTGTAACTCGGTTGCCTCTGCTTTGGAATCAACAGGTTCGTTCGCCGGCGTGGCGCTCTGGTCAATCGTCAGGCGCGGCGTACGAGCGGTCTTGTCTTGATTGGTATCACTCACCGGAAACCTCCACGGTCTGGACGGTAGTCTTGGACGGCAAAAAACGAACGCGTGCGGTCGTGCCCGGCGTGCCAAGCATGGTGTCGCAAGCTTCCTCGATGCGCCGCTGCATCGCAGTAGCCAGAGATGCCACGTCCTTATCGTCAAGCGCGATAGCCTCGACCTTAAATCGGACGTGCGAATCGTCGGAGCCTTGGACGCGGGCCTCGACATGCTCGACCATCACGCGATCGTCGCGCTCTGCCGCAGTGCGAGCGCACGAAGAAAGCGCCGCGAGCGTGACCTCGATATTGCGCTCCCCCGCCGGATGCACACAGGACGGCTCGCGACGAGCAAACATCAGGCGGAAGAAGCTTACCAGCACGCCGATCGCCACAACTCCGCCGCATGCCGTCACGACAATGCGCGGCATGGGGTCGCGCATCAGCAGCATAAAGCGATACGTATACGGCCCCCAAAACTGGCAGACAAGCGTACCCAGCGCCACGATGGCGGCGGCAAGATACACAATCGCTAGGGCTCGTTTGAGTACGCGCACGTGGCGCTCCCTTCAAATCTCGGCACTCGAAATACAAAACGGTTCGCATCATTATAAAAGAGCCGGGTCCGGTGCTCTACGCACGCGGATCCGGCTCATCTATTCCACGAGGCTTGCATGCTCGCTTCATTATGCCCAGATATGCACGGCTTAACCCGTGCGGGCGCTACTCCTCCTCGAGGGCAGCGATGACCTCGTCGGTCATGTCCATGGTGCTGTAAACATCCTGGACGTCGTCGAGCTCCTCAAGACGGTCGATGAGGCGCTGAACCTTCTTGGCGTCGGCGCCGGAGACCTCGGTCGGGGTGGTCGGGACCATGGTGGTCTCGGAGCCCTTGACCTGGACGCCCTGCTCCTCGAGCGCCTTGGAGACAGCCATGACCTCGTTAGCAGTAGTCCAGACGATCCACTCCTCGCCGGCATCCTCGTAGTCCTCGCCACCGGCCTCGGCGATGGCCATCATGAACTCATCCTCGTCACCGGCAGCACCGTTGGCGATCATGGTCTCCTTCTTGGCGTTCTCGTCCAGGATCTCCTTGGCAACAACGATCTGGCCCTTGCGCTCAAACTGGAAGGCGACGGAGCCGGAGGTGCCCAGGTTGCCACCAGCGTGGGAGAAGGCGGAACGGACATCAGCGGCGGTGCGGTTGCGGTTGTCGGTCAGGCAGTCAACGTAGACGGCGACACCGGCGGGGCCGTAGCCCTCGTACACGATGTTCTCGTAGACGGCAGCGTCGGCACCCGAACCAAAAGCCTTGTCGATAGCGGACTTGATCTTGTCCTTGGGCATGGACTGAGCCTTGGCCTTGGCAACGGCAGCGGCGAGGCTGGCGTTGTTCTCGGGCAGCGGGTCACCGCCGAGACGGGCAGCAACGGTGATGTTGCGGCTCAGCTTGGAGAAGAGGGCGGAACGCTTGGCGTCCTGCGCGCCCTTACGATGCTTGGTTGTGGCCCACTTAGAGTGTCCGGACATACGTGTCTCCTATCGGTTTCGACCTAAAGCCCAGCGCAGATGCTCGGGCAATATAAACAAACGTCGTTATGATATACCTACTGGCCTGCGAGATAAACCCCAAAATGAAGGCGTCGTGATGATGCCACCCTTTGGTGCAAAGCAACCTGACCCCAATGCACCAAATTAGGACCAGAGGAGGTCGCTGCGGGTGATGGTGGCGCCGATGGCAAAGGGCATGCAGGCGATGACCGGATACAGGTAGCGCATGTAGGTCGAGCCATTGCAGGGACCGATCAGGCACACGGCGAGCACGCCCAGCAGCGGCACCCAAATGGCCAGCCCGCGCCACGAATGACGACGTAGCAGATAGAGCACCACGGCGATCATGATCCACACATAGGTGGCCGAGCTCATGGTGAGCGAGATAAACGGGATGCGTTGTACTGCCACACGGTACAAATTGATCAGGTGGTCGCACCAGCGCACGACCTTGCTATCGACCGGATGGAAGTCAAAGTACTTGAGGTTATCGGGCTTCGCCATAATCTCGGCACTGCGCGCCGTGCTGTAGACCCACGCATCGCGGGCGCTCGGATAAAAGTAGCCGTAGTAGTTATTGATGAGCGCCGAGATATAGCACTCGGGATCCTTTTTGAACATCTGGGCCCACACCTCAAAATAAGCCTTGATGTCCTCCTGCGAGGCGTACTCGTTAAAGCAATTTTTGACGGCGTCCGACTTATCCGGGTTGTAACGGCGCCCCAGATTCTCGTACTTGAGCACACGGTCGATCACGGCACGCTCTTCGTCGGTCACCAAGCCGTCGCAAGGAGCCTCCACGATGGTGCCGTCCTCCTTAACCGTGGGGTTGACGCCCGAGTTGAGGCCGTCGTGCTTTTGGACAAAACGAGCCGTCTGCTGGAACGGAATCGAGAGGATTTCGCGCTTGGAACCAGGCGTGATGTCGTGTGCCGGCATAAAGACCTTGGTGAAGTACATATTAGAGGCAAGGCAGAGCGCAAGCACCGCAAGAACTCCCACCCAGCGGAAACGCGGGGTGGCGCCCGAAGGCGCAGCACCAGCCTGCTTGGCTGCACGACGAGCCACATGCACGTCCCATGCGCAAAGCGCCGCCGCGATTACGCATGCCGCCAGGGGAAACACCAGGCCGCCGTTACGCAGAAACGTGGAGCCCATGGCGCCCAGAGCAAGCAGCAGCCAGTCGTGGCGCGCAAAGAGCACGGGGGCTTTCTCGCCCGTTCGCTCGACATTGGCATCACGACGGGGCAAGCCACATGCCACGAGCTTGACGGTCTGTACCAGCAGCACCAAGAACGCGTCGGCAAAGAGCACGTCTTTGGTGAGCAACGCCGCGTAGTTAGAGAACATCGGCATAAACACAAAGAACAGCAAGATCACGCCGCGGACCGGCAGGCTCACGCCCAGCTTGCGCAGCGACGAGATGGAATAGGCCATGCAGGCGGCCGTAATGACGAACTGAGCGCAGGTGTAGATGGCAAGACCTGCGTTGGCGCTGTTGAACAGTGAAAGCCCCAGCTGGACGCACGAACCGATGATAGCCGTGTGCACCACGGGATGATGTCCGTTGAGCAACACATTGGGATTGAGCAGACGCAGGTAGTCACTCGTGCCGTTGGGGTAGTTGAACCACTGGCGAATCTGCGCACCCGTATCTCCCATAAAAAGGCCGGGCAGCGAAGCGATGAGCGTGGGCGCCCAGGCGACCATAAGCACCAGGAAGGGCCCGGCAAAGGGATGGACCGAGAGCACGGCGTGAGTCACACGCCATACGCGGCCAAAGTGCGCCTCGGAAAACGGAATGCGCCGAGAGCTCAGCCAATCTAGACACTCAAAGGCAAGGTAGAAGGCAACGACCGCCAAGAGCATCCAGCCCGCGCCGCCAATCCAGGCGCAGATGATGCGGGCTTTGTCGCCAAGGACAATCTCGGCCGAGTCGGTGAGATCGTAGCTGCGGCCGAACACCATGCAGATGGCGAAGAACAGCGACGGCAGAATGATCGATGGACGCCAGGTGTCGCCACGGCCAAAGAACACGTAGCGAAACGGCAAGGTGAGCAGGCAGGCAAGCGCAAGCAGCATGACCGCGTCGGTATGGCCGGCAAACGAGAGGAGCACCTCGTAGCACACGTACAGCATGCCCGAGGCTTTGGGGTCAATCGCCAAGACTGCGTTGCTCGACACCGGGGAGGGATCGATGGAAAACGCCGTGGTCGCCAACAGCGCGAGCAAAAATGCGATGAGCGTCTGCTTGGCGGGGTAGCGCTTAAACCAGACGATGCGGGCAGCGTCGCGCGCAGCCGTTGTGGAGAGATCGGAATCCTTCACAGTCCAAAGAGCCTTTCTAGAAACCTGCCAAAAAGGGACAGGTTTATTTTGGCAGGTTTTATCTGGGGAAACGTTACGGTTCTGTCATCGTTGCCCAGCGAATCACCACAAAGGTGCCTGTCCCCTTTGTGGTGGTTAGGCGTCGAGGTAGATGCGCTGGGGGCGATTGCGGTGTCGGGCGAAGATGATGAGCGCCAGGCCCGCGATAACGAGCGGCAAACTCAGCAGCTGGCCCATAGTGATGACGCCTCCCAGTAGATAACCCAACTGGGCATCGGGCACGCGCACGAACTCAACGAGAAAGCGGACGATGCCGTACCCCATCACGAACACGCCCATAAACGTACCCTGGGGCAGTAGCGGCTTTTTGCGACTGAGCACCTGCAAAATACAGAAGAGCACGATGCCCTCAAGAAATGCCTCGTAGAGCTGGGAGGGGTGACGCGGCATATCGCCCGCGGTGCCACCGAAGACCACGCCCCAGGGCAGATCGGTCGGCTTGCCCCACAGCTCACCATTGACAAAGTTGGCACAACGGCCCAGGCACAAGGCCAGCGGCGCGCCTATGACGGCAAGGTCTGCCAAAGTCCATGCGTCGAGCTTATACATGCGGCACACGATGATGCCGCCGATAATGCCGCCCACCAGGCCGCCATGGAAGCTCATGCCGCCCTCGTTGGTGGCAAAGATCTCGAGCGGGTGCGCCCAGTAGTAGCCGTCGCCGTAAAAGACGACGTAGAACAGGCGCGCACCGATAATGAGGCCAAAGACCACGCCGACCACGACACTCGTCAGGTCATCAATCGTGATGTTAAAGCCCCAGCGACGCTGCGTGCGGTACATGACGACCGCCGTGAGCAGAGCGCCAACCACGTAGGCCAGGCCGTACCAGTAGATGGTGATGGGGCCCGCCGAGATCGCGACAGGATCAAGCATATGGTAGAAGTCGTTGAGCATGTCGACCCTCCTACTCCCTACATACAAATGCGGCCGCGGGCCTTGCGCTCGCAGCCGCATATTTGGGCGTAACGTCTATGCGGAGTATGCCGTCCGCAGCTTTCGCATCTTAGAACGGCGCGTACTCGTCGTACAGGTCCTCGGCCTCGCCGGAAGCATTGACCTGCTCAACGCGGGTAACGCCGGGCACATGCTCCTTCAGGATACGCTCAATGCCCATGGACAGGGTCAGCGAGCTCATGGGGCAGCCGGCGCAGGCGCCCTGCAGTTCCAGTTTGACGACGCCCTCGTCGTCAACGCCCACATACTCCATATCGCCGCCATCGGCCTGCAGGTTGGGGCGAATCTCTTCAAGAACCTTCTTAAGCAGCTCTTCGTTAACAGCCACAGGGGCTCCTTTCTCACAATAACGCGGGCGCGCCCGCGGACAGAAGCTATGTTACTACAGCCATGTACCCGCTCACGAGCCGTCCATGCGCGCAGACGCGACTTTCACGAGTAGTCAATTTGGGACGGGGCTCTTTGAGCTGCGTTCGTCGTCAGATAGCGACAACGCATATTACTGTCGAGCCTGTCCCCCGGTACCAATCTGAACATCGACGATGACCTGGCGGTAGCTGATGCCGCAAGAGTCAAGAATGCGGCGACTGATACGGCCATCATCGGTGTCGGCGTACTTGTTGTCCAGGTAGACAACCTCGCCCACGCCCACCTGCGCCAAAATCTTGGCGCAGTCGTGGCACGGAAACAGCGTGACGTAGACCGTGGAACCCTCGAGGTCCTTGAGCGAGCCACGGTAGTTGAGCACGGCGTTGGCCTCGGCGTGGACCACGTAGTTGTGCTTGTCCTGCAGCGGGTCGTCGCTCGTACCCCACGGGAAAAAGTCGTCGTTGAGCGCCGAGGGTGTACCGTTGTAACCCACCGAAAGGATGCGGTGGTTGGTGCTGGCGATGCACGCACCCACCTGCGTGTTGGGGTCCTTGCTGCGGCGCTGCGCGGCGATGGCCACGCTCATAAAGAACTCGTCCCAGCTAATGACGTCCAGGCGCTTGCCTGACGAAGTTTGATGAAGATCGTCCGACATGGCAGACACCTCCGTAATCGCAATAGTTTGACCCATTGTAGCAGGTGAAAGGTGGGGGCGTTTGTCCCACCGGCGCCCTCACCTTTACACGCGGCGGGGCTTTTGGTTGATGCGGTAGAGCTCGGCGAGACCCCGCAACGTCAGCGCATCGTCGACCGTCAGACTGTGACCGACCAGCGACGCGAGCGCCTCGGCATCGTCGCCGGTGATGACAATGGGCACGCTGCCCTCCCCCGCCGCCTTGGTCGCGCGCATCTCGGCAAGCACCATGTCGAGCATGCCGTCGATGCGGGCCACCTCGCCCAAGACCACGCCTGAGCGCATGGCTTCGCGCGTGTTGCGGCCGATCACATGCGTCGGTGCCGAGGGCTCGACCTGAGGCAAACGCGCCGCAGCCGCCGAAAGCGAGCGGGCACCGAGCGCCAGACCCGGCGCGATGACGCCGCCCACAAAGGTACCGCATGCGTCGATGACCTCAATATTGGTCGTCGTGCCCAGGTCGATCACGATGCACGGAGAGCCGTAGACGGCACGAGCCGCCACGGCATCGGCGATGCGGTCGGGGCCGATCTCGGCGGGGTCGTCGTAGTGGACGGGCATGCCAGTCTTGAGGCCCGGCCCCACGGTGAGCACGCGCCCCGTGCAGGTACGGGAAAGCGCCGCCTTCCACGGGCGCTCGAGCGCCGGCACCACGCAGCTCAGCACGGCAGCCGTGGGCACAAGTGTGCCCGGCATGCCCGCATCGGCCGCCAGCGCGGCCATAACTTGAGCGAGACGCATACGCACTTCGTCGGCCGTAATGCTCGACGGCGTCGTAATCTCGCACGTCGCAAGCGGGCACTCCTGCGCCGCGGCCGAATCCTCGGCAAACAGGCCAAAGCGAATGAACGTGTTGCCCACGTCGACCGTCAATATATGTGCGCACCCATTAAGCATCGTCGGCGCTCCTTTCGTCTGTCCAGCAGTATATCGCCTACCTAAACCAGTCATCCCAAAATGACTAGCTTGCGGCTATACTGGTGCGCGGTCGCGCGCGAGCTCACGCGGCGGCCCTTGGTAACCCGACTTCCCGCGCCGTATCCGTAGCGGCGCTCCCGGGGGAAGCGGATATACGCAAAGGAGTTCTATATGAGCAATCCCTCGAACCGCACCTCGATGCGCGGGCAACTCACGCTGCGCGGCGTCGTCATCGGCGTCCTTGGCTGCGTGATCATCACGGCAAGCTCGGCCTACACCGCCCTCAAGATGGGCGCCCTCCCCTGGCCGATCATTTTCGCTGCCGTCATTTCGCTGTTCTTCCTGAAGCTCATGGGCAACGCCAGTCTCAACGAGGCCAACGTCACCCACACCATCATGTCCGCGGGCGCCATGGTCGCCGGCGGTCTGGCGTTTACCATCCCGGGCGCCTGGATGCTGGGCTATGCCGACCAGATCAGCTGGCTCGACATGTTTATCGTGGCACTCGCCGGCACCATCCTGGGCCTGCTGGCCACCGCGCTCATCCACCGTCACTTTATCGTGGATGCCGCGTTGGAGTTCCCCACCGGCAACGCCGCAGCTCAGACCCTGCGCGCCACCGAGGCCGGCGGCAAGACCGGCAAGCAGCTCTTTGGCTCTATGGCCATCGCAGGCATCTACAGCGTGCTGCGCGACGCCCTGGGCGTGGTACCCAGCATGCTATGCACGCTCAACATTCCCGGCGTGACCTTTGGCATCTACAACTCGCCCATGCTGCTCTCCGTCGGCTTCCTCGTGGGATTCGCCCCGGTCGCCTTCTGGTTTGCCGGCGCCCTGCTGGGCAACTTTGGCATCGTCGTCGGCGGCACCGCTGCCGGTCTGTTCGACGTTGTGACTGCGCAGGGCATCGTCAAGTCCCTGGGCATGGGCCTCATGATGGGCTTTGGCGTCGCCGTCGTCCTCAAGGACATCCTGCCGCAGGTCGCCGGTATCGTCCGCGGTCTTGCCGCCGACAGCTCCACCGACACCGACGAGCAGTCGCTCATCTCGGGCTCCCTTAAGCTCGACGCCGGCATCATCGGCCTGGGCGCTGCCGCCATCGCCGTGATCGTCGCCATCGTGCTCGACCTTGGCCCCGTTCCGGCCGTCATCGTGACGCTGTTCACCTTTGTCACCACCATCATGAGCGCACAGAGCTGCGGCCAGACGGGCATCGACCCCATGGAAATCTTCGGCCTCATCGTCATGCTCATCGTGGCTGCCTTCGCACAGATCGCTCAGGTCAAGCTGTTCTTTATCGCCGGCATCGTAGCCGTGGCGTGCGGCCTTGCGGGCGACGTCATGAACGACTTTAAGGCCGGCGCCGTGCTGGGCACCAACCCGCGTGCGCAGTGGATCGGCCAAGCCATCGGCGGCATCGTGGGCGCCCTGGTCGCCGCAGCCGTCATGGTCGCGCTCGTCACCGCCTATGGCCCGGACGCCTTTGGCCCCGACAAGAGCTTTGTTGCCGCGCAGGCAAGCGTTGTCGCCACCATGGTCTCGGGCATCCCGAGCGTGCCGTGGTTCGTTGGCGGCTTTATCGCCGGCATCGTCATGTACTGGCTCGGCATTCCGGCCATGATGATCGGCCTGGGCGTGTACCTGCCGTTCTACATGTCACTCACGGCATTCCTGGGCTCCTGCGTCAAGCTCGCCTACGACAAGTGGTCCGCCCACCGCGACGCCACCGCTGGTCTTTCCGACGAGGAGAGAGCTGCCAAGGACGCCGCCTTCCAGGAACAGGGTCTGGTCGTTGCCAGCGGCCTGCTCGGCGGCGAGTCCATCGTCGGCGTTATCCTGGCGTTTGTCTCCGTAGGCTTAAGCCTGCTGGGCTAAGTCGAGCAGCTGCTCGACAGCAACCATATTGCCTACGGCTTGCCCGGTCGGTAGCTTCTGCGGCTGCTGACCGGGCTTTTTGATATCGAAACAAAGAAAGGCCGGCGCGCTGCGTTTAACAGCGCGCCGGCCTTATCGGTTAAGCTATCGAAGCGTTCCTGCTATGAACCGAAGTTCGTTGCAGAATCTACGCTCGAAACGCTACATCTGCTTGCGACGACGATCGCCCAGCGTCACGCCCGCTGCCACGAGCGTCACACCGCCGATGACGAACACCTCGCCCGCAAGCGCGGAATTGTCGCCAGTCTGGGCGAGCGCGGCAGGCGCAGCCTGTTTCTTGGCAACGGGGGCCTTTGCAGCAGCCTGCGCAACCTGAGGCTTGGCCTGCGGCTCAGCCTTGGGATGATACTTGTCGTACTCGGCCTGAGCGGCAGCCAGGGCATCCTTGGCATCTCCGAGCTCGGCAAGCGCGGCGGCATAGGCGTCGTTGGCATCGGACAGCTTGGCATCGGCATCGCTCAGAGCAGCCTTGAGGCCAGCGGCGGCATCGACGGCGGCCTTATAGCGAGCGTAGGCAGCGTTAAGCTTGACCAGCTTATCGTTGTCCGTCGTGCCCGCGGCAAGGGATGCCTTGTGGTCGACAGCCTCAAGATCGGCCTTGAGCGCCTCGTCGTTGGCAAGCTCGGCCTTGGCCTCGACGATCTCGAAGGTCGCATCGACGACGGCTTCGTTGGCGGCCTCGAGCTGCTTCTGGGCATCGGCGACACCGGCGACGGCGGCGTCATAGGCGGCCTTGGCGTCGTCGACCGCCTTCTGGGCTCCAGCGAAGCGCTCGAAGGCCTTGTTTGCGCCGGCCAGTTCGCCCTCGGCAGCCTTGGCCTTGGCCTGCGCGTCGGACACAGTCTGCGCCTTGGCGGCAACCGCATGCTTGGCGTCCGAAAGAGCAATCGCGGCCTGGACATCTGCGGCCTGGGCCTTGTCTACACCAGCCTGGGCGGCATCGTCGGCCTTCTTTGCCTCGTCAAGCGAGCCCTGCTTATTCGCAAGGTCCGCCTGGGCGGCATCGCGCTTGGCGGCAAGGTCCTTGACCGAAGCCGTGGCATTGCCATACGCCTCGTTGGCCTTATCGGACTTTGCCTTGGCGGCATCGCGGGCGCTGCGAGCCTTCGCCTTGTGAGCAGCGGCCTCGGCTGCCTTCGTCTTACTGTCAGCAAGCGTGGCGTTTGCCTTATCGAGAGCCGCCTGGGCAGTAGCGGCCTCGGCCTTGGCGGCATCGAGGTTCTGCTTGAGGGACTCGATGTCGATTCCGCCGAGTGCGTCCTTCGCAGCGTCGTATGCCGTCTTCGCGGCGGCGG